>CAIMDH010000102.1 GCA_903839715.1 uncultured bacterium | reverse complement strand
TTTCGTGTTTAAAAGCTTCTTTTGCCTTTTCTATCACCTTCTCTTCTGCTTCAGAAATTGCATACTCATCTAAACCGAGTTGACTTTTTTCTTGGGCAGCAACCATTGCTTGATAGACACTGTCAGCACCTTCTATGTTACCTGCAGTATTTTCAATAGGACTGACTGGCTTTGAAGACGGAGATTCAAATTTCATAACACTTGATTTTTATCGTATCGACCACTCCTCATCCTGCCGCACCAGAAGAGCAGATGCCAACTCAGGTTCTTGCATCACCTCTTCTACCACTTTCTCAGCCCGGACACCTTGAGAACCCTTAATCAAGACCACGTCACCTGGTCGCAAATATGCCTGTAGCTCCTTCCCTGCCTTTAGTACATCTTCATATTGAAATACATACGTTTCATCAAGTCCATGTTCAAGAGCACCTTCAGCCACCTTACGTGAGCGCACACCGAGAGTAAAGAGCACCTGCGCAGCTTCAGCGACCAATCCACCAATCCGTTCATGTTCGCCTGCTGAGTAACGTCCCAGTTCAAGCATGTCACCCAAGACTGCAATTTTGCGTTTTGCGTGTTTAATTTCGCGAAGTGTCGCTAGAGCGTTTTCAGTTGCGATCGGTGAAGAATTGTATGTATCGTCAATAATAATACTACCCTTGATTCCTTTTAGGATTCGCATCCGACCTGGAGCCGGACTGTGCTCAGCGAGTGCGGCTACCGCATCAGTAAGCGATATTCCACACTGCATTGCAACCGCAATTGCACCGGTGTAGGTATAGACAAGTGGTAGACCAACAGCGCCCATCGATCGTACCTGAGCAACTTCACCAATATGTTCAAGCTTGAATGTCATTCCGACTGGTACATCATCGTGATACAAAATTTCATCAGCGCTCGCTTTAAAATGAGTAGAGAGCTCTCGACCGTATCCAATAGCCTGTTGACGGACACTTGCCAATTCCTTTTGAATAATTATGTCATCGTGATTATAAATAACCACACCATCAGAATGCAGTACCTCTACCAAAGCCATTTTTTCTGCAACCACAGCTTCCGGGGTTGCAAAAAATTCCACATGTACCGGAACATCAGGAAAGCGTGTCAACACAACGATGCGTGGTCTTAACCAACTAGCCAATCTAACCATATCACCCGGCCGATCAACACCAGTCTCCAATATTAAATACTCCGGGTATTCACGACTAAACAATGCAATAAATAATCCGTCAGTAATATTTTTGAGCCAAAAAATAGGGTTATTCCATGCGTTTGGCAATCCAAGTACTGTAAGCGCTACTCCAATATCAGAATTAAAACTCTTCTCACTCTTGCGTGTACTATACTTTTTTTTGAGAATACTGTAGATAGCATCCTTCATTGACGTCTTCCCTACACTTCCAGTAATAGCAATAATAGTCGGATTGTGTCGCTTGAGTAAAATCTTGGCTTCGAGTGTCAAGATGTATACAACAATATTTTTGAAAATGTTTTTCATAACTTAACGGTCAGGTGGTATGGCGTAGTAATTAATCAAAAAGCGAGTGATGTCCATAAACGGCTCAGTGAGCGTTTCAGACGCATAACGCACCCCCTTTGGCTCTACAGTATACATGAAGACCAAGAATTGTGGGTTAAAAGCTGGAAAATAACCGAAAAATGAGTGTAGATACTTATCTTCATAATAGCCACCGCCATTTGGGTCAGCGATCTGCGCCGTACCTGTCTTGGCACCAATAGTGTGATTTGGTAATGAGTATTTTCCACCACCGAGTGCATCATCAACTACAGTTGTCAGCATGCGCGATATCTCTTCACTGCTTGCTTCAGAAATTACTTGTGCTCCTTTGGGGTATTCAAGATCTTTTGCAGTTCCGTCCTGATATTCAATTCGCGAAACAAGATGCGGTGTCACCAAGTATCCACCATTTCCTAAGATAGCAAGTGCGCGTGCTGCTGCAATCGGAGTAAGGGCGATGCCCTGCCCGAAGGATGCAGTAGCGTACTCGACGTCACGTGGTGAGTTTAAATTTTCAACTAGTCCCGATGCCTCGTTTGGTAGATCAATGCCGGTTTCACTACCAAGCTGCATATTAAGAAAATATTCACGAAAGCGTTCTTTTCCCATCTTTTGCACAATATGCGACACACCAGTATTAAGTGATTGGTTAAGTATTTCTTGCATATCAACAGTCCCGCGACCACGGCCGTCATAATTCTTAATGGTAAACGTATCAAGTGTGATCGAACCACCGTCATAGTACGTCGATTGGCGATTAATTACCCCACTATCAAGACCAGCAGCCATAGTCAACGCTTTGATAGTAGAACCAAATTCATACACATTTTCAATCATCGGATTCTGAAACTGTTCAATGGTGGTGGTTCCCCGGTTATTAAGATCAAAGCCCGGCACAGCATTCATCGCATAAATAGCTCCTGTCTGTGGGTTCATAATAATCGCCCCTGTTAACTCACTGCTATATTTATCATTTGCCTCCTGCAGAATTGTATCAAGCATACGTGCCACCGTTGGCTCCATTGTAGTAACAATATCGCCCTGGACTGCTTTGGATTTACGATAAACCAAGTCACCAAGATTACTAAAAATCTCAGCGAAGAAATTCACTGAACGTACTTCTCGCTCCTTTAACAGCACCTCATCATAATAGCGCTCAAGACCGTACTTACCATGTAATTCTTCCTGTGATTCTTCGGTATAGCCGACAAAACCAACACTCCGTGCTGACATACTGCCACCTGGGTAGTAGCGCCATTGATTACGATACAATTGTACACCTGCCAAATTTAACGCAGTTATTTGATCAGACTGTTCAGTAGTGACTGTCGGTATTACTTCGACATATGTACGATCAGGAAGCGTTGCACGATCGATACAACGCTCTAAAGTGAGGGGAACTATTGAAATGATTTTTTCACAAAGTGCTTTGGCGTCTATGATATCGCCAGGATTAAACGATAATACAAACCCGTAGCGAATTGAGGCGGCTGATACTTTCTCTCCTTCCTTGGTTGTAAAATAAATTGAACCACGTGAATAGAGGTCTTGCTTAGTATGAACGTATTGGCGTTCAGCCTTTTCGGTAAAGACTTCGTTATTAAGCACCTGTAGTTGATACAAGCGCCCAATTAATATAATAGCTAAGAACAGAATACATCCCGTTATGATGCGAATACGCAAAACCATTTGCTTTCGCATAGAAGCTACTCGTTTGCAGTACGGAGCACAAGACTTTGCTCCTGCTTACTGATAAAGACTTTCTCTTGGTTTTGGTTAAATCCTTCAAGACTGGCGACTCGAGCACTAATCTGATGTTTGGCTTCAATATATGACGTCTCTAGACGCGCGATCTCTGAGCGTAACTCACCAATCTGAGTGGTCGCCTCCTTACGCATTACCACATGCACAACAGAGACACTTAAAAAATAAATGTAGGCTATAACACCAAAGAGCAATAGGCTAACACAGAGCGAAGTTATAAGATTGTTATTGTTTTGGAGGGCCTTGATGTTCATAAACTTTACGTTTCGGTTCTTTTGATTACTCGCAATTTTGCGCTGCGAGCTCGTGGATTTGCTAGTAATTCTTCTCTAGTGGCAACAATCGGCTTTTTAGTTACAAGACTGAAGCCTTCTGTTTGTGCCAACTCTCTAAAGCGAAGCTTTACGATTCGGTCTTCCAGACTATGGAACGTGATGATAGCGAGCGTTCCTTGTGGAGCAAGGAGTGAAGATGCTGCGCTAATAAATCGTTCTAGTGTGCCAAGCTCATCATTGACTGCAATGCGCAGTGCTTGAAAGGTCTTAGTGGCTGGATGAATTTTTGCTTTTTTGTAGAATCCAGGTACTGCTGACTCAACTACTGCAGCCAACGCGGCGGCAGTGGTGATTTTTGCTTTTTTGCGAGCCATGACAATCGCTTTCGCAATCCTTCGTGACATTCGCTCTTCAGCATAGCCATAGAGTACGTCAGCAATATTTTCTTCTTGCCATGAGTTTACGATGTCGTACGCCGTAAAGGTGTACTGCTCTGGAGAACCATACGTCATTAGTAATGGTTCATCAGCCGAGAAAGAGAAGCCCTTTCCCCCATCAGTAAACTGATCAGTACGCCAGCCAAGGTCAGCGAGTATCCCGTTTACTTTTTTTATATGTAAAGAACTTACTATTTCGCTTAAGTTGGAAAAGTTGTCGTTAACCAAGTGAATGGTCGGACCACTCTTCTTCCCTTCAAGCGTATTGTCTGCAAATGCGGTCTTGTCTGCATCAATTCCGATGTAGACTCCTTCGTCGCCCAATTGTTCACAAACGAGCTTAGCGTGCCCTCCGGCCCCAAAAGTGGCATCAACCACGATGCTGCTTCGATTAAGAGTAAGCGCTGCTACTGCTTCGCTTTGTAATACTGTGATGTGCTTCATGGTAGAGACTTTAGAGGACGCCAATCTCACCAAGCTTTTCTGCTAGTGCATCAGCTTGTGTTTCGATTTTGTTTTTATACAAAGTCCATGCTTCCTCATCCCAAATTTCGATTCGATTATAGATACCGGCAAGTACAACGTTTGTACCTAAGGCAGCAAAATCTTTCAAAAAGTCTGGAACGAGAATACGTCCAACTGAATCTACCTCCGCTTCTACTGCTCCTGATAAGAAGAATCGATTGAAACTTCTCGTATCCGCCTGTCCGAGTGGGAGTTGACCAATTTTTTCAGTGATCTTCTCCCACTCCCGGAGCGGATATACAAAGAGACAGTTATCAAGACCTCTCGTGATTACAAGATTGTTCCCAAGTTCCTTGCGCCATTTAGACGGTAAGGACAGCCGTTTCTTGGGATCCAACGTATGCTTATATTCGCCGATTAACATGTCTTAATTAGTCTATACGACTTTCGCCGTATGTTCCACTATCTCCCACCACTCCTACAGTGTATACCACTTCACCCCACTGTCTACCCACTTATGCACACTGTGAGACAGGAACCCATGCACTCTCTTAGACAAACAAAAAACCTGCTGCGTAGAGGTCTACATAGTTCCTTCATCCGGTCCTCATTTAAAGTATTTTCATTGCGGAGGATTCATCCACTATGTATACCTCTGCTTTTGGAGGAAAAGTGCTCATAAAATCAAATCTGCATGAACTACTACCGGCTTCAAGCCGGTAGTTTCGTTTCTCGGGTTAAAACCCGTGAATACTAAACCCATCACCACGATCTTCAATCTCGTCGTCTTGGTTTTCAATATAGTTCATAATGGTTTCATCGGTCACTACTCCAGAGGTGGTAGCAAAGTATCCCCTCGCCCAGAGATTTTGAGGTCAAACAGAGTATGGGCTCCCTTTCGATAGTTTTGCATCGTAACATGATACACCTTGAAAGGATCGCCTCAAGGCGAGGGTGTTTCTCCCAAAGGGGGACATAAAAAGTTAAATAAAGCTCGACCAGAATCGAGCTTTATGGTTGAGTTATGGCTTCTTTTTTTTCTGAATTCGTGCTGACACACCGTACGTAACTGTGAGTTCACCGATAATAGAGTAGACTTCTTTTTTATACCCTTCCTGGACAAGTATAATACTTGCCTCAAATTCAGCTGCCTGAACAGCCCAGAAATTCACGTCCTGCACCAGGTGCTCTTTCTGTTCTGCAACTCGAGCAGACATGTTCACGTCTAGTGGCCAAGGCTTCATATTAATAGTAGTCAAATGAATATCGTCCACTGCAGCCAAAAAGAATTCATCTTGCCGACAAACATAGTCGGACAGTATTGATTCAAATGCTGATTCTAACTCTGTGATAAAATCCAGGCAAAAATTGCGTACAATGAGTGCTTGCATGAACTGAGCATCTTTTGGGAGTAACCTGATTTTTCCAAAGGATCCTTTAAGAGCCATTAACCGCTGCTTCCAAGCATGAAAATATTCGTCAAGATTTATCATCACACACCTCCGTGTTTAAAAAGAACCGCTCCAAAATAGGAGTCCTGTATTAATTAAATTCCTGTTCCGATATTCTGTCAAGAAGAAAGTCACGCACAAACTTCGGAGTACTCATGAATTACCATAAATTAAATTTAATACGAAAAAAATAACAATGTTTGTATGCAGCCGAAATTATCAATCCATCTTCCCTTTATTAAACGCTCGCCGGTAGGCCTTTTCAAAAGTAAAAAATAGTGATATAATATTTATGATGATTTGTCTGACAAGTATTGTCAATACAATGAGTTACTCCATTACAACTTAGTCAATACTATCCTTTCTTTGAAATTGAGAAAAGGTTTTCAAGCCAGCATTAATTGCTCGAGCCAAATTGCTGGAGACTAAATACACACATTTAGAAAATATTTATCTTTCAAGGTTCATTAATTTTGAAAGAATTATCATCATTTACTCACGTAGTAACTACTATCTGTGAAAAAATATAATAATGCTCTCTTACCCATCAGTTCAATTGCTTTTATCATTTTATTTGGTTTTGTATTCCCGGGTGTTATACATGCAGCAACCGCACCGGATCTCGGAGCGGCTTCAAGTTTCTCCATTCTTGGTCAAACTGCAATCACTAATATACCGACCTCAGCCATTACTGGTGATGTAGGGATGAACGCATCGGCTGCCAGTATTACTGGACTAACTTCAGCTGAGGTCGCTGGTACAATATTTGCTACTGATTTAATTGCACCAAGTGAGGGTTTACTGGTACCAAGTGTCCAGACCGATGCCAGCGCCGTGTACACGGTAGGAATTCCAGGATTACCAATTGAAGGTACTCCAATAGCGGTTAGTGAACTAAACGGTATCATTCGTGGTCCCGGGCGTGTATGATCTTGCCGGTGCCGCCATAACCCTATCAGGAGGCATTCTGACACTCGATGGTCCAGGAGTCTACATCTTTAGAACTCCCTTTGCACTTACCGTAGCCGGCACAGTCAATCTAATTAATGGCGCGCAGGCATGTAATGTGTTTTGGCATTTTGGTTCTCTGGCTACCATTAATTCTGGCGGCGTTGGGACATCATTCGCTGGAACTATCCTTTCCGGTACCGGTGTTCACTTTGGCACTAACGCAGTTTTGGTCGGTAGAGCACTAGCGATAGGTGGGGACGTGACTTTGGATAGTAATACAATTTCCGAACCAACCTGTGTCACTACACTACCCCCAGCTGAACCTGTTACTCCTTCACCAAGTAGCAGTAGTGGTTCTGTGCCACGACCTAAAATTCATATTGAAAAAACAGCTACCCCTGATGCATTACCAGCAGGACCAGGAATAGTTGACTATAGTTACGCAGTATCAAACGCTGGAAAAAGCTCTATCAACAATGTCACTATTTCTGATGATACATGTTCAGATATAAAATTTATCTCTGGTGATTCTGATGAAGATGATCGGCTTGATCGTGGTGAAATGTGGGACTATCAGTGCAGCATGAAACTCACAAAAACCACTACAAACATTGTCACAGTGACCGGTGAATCATCATTTGGAAAATCAACCAAAGATACCGATGAAGTTACTGTCGTTGTCGGTATGTTAAAATCTACCGCCTTTCCTCTTAGTGCCGCCTCAACAACTGTCCCCAAATTACCAAATACTGGTATAGCTCCACAGCAAGAGCATGTTCTCTTTGGTACAGTGCTACCAATTAGTCTGATTGCTTTACTTATGTTAGGTATACTCCGCCGCCAACAGTTACTTCTGAAAGAAAAATCATACTAATTACCCAAAAGTCGTCTAGCTTGTACGTGAAATTTTAAAATATGCGCTTTAAAATCGTATCGATACGAATTCTTATCTGCGTGGTTTTGGTGTGTTTAATTATTGTTATCATTCTTGGTTCATATTTGTTTCGACCAGAGCGAATCACTAGCGTGGCAAATACCGATACCACTCAAAACCAAGAGCAGACGCATCCAGGATTACCTCTCCGCCTCAAGATTCCAAAAATTAATCTTGAGACAAAAATTGAATATGTTGGACTTACAGCAAATGGAGAGATGGCTACGCCAGAGGATATAGCCGATGTTGGTTGGTATCAGTTAGGTACGCGACCAGGTGAGGAAGGCAGTGCAGTGATAGCTGGTCACTATGGCTGGGAAGACGGAAAAGCTTCTTCCTTTGATGAATTATTTACATTGGATCCTGGTGACAAACTGTACGTCGAGGACGACACTGGAGTAATAACTACATTTATAGTTCGTGAAAATAAACGATTTAATCCTGAGGACTCTGCAGTAACTGTGTTCACCTCAAATGACGGCGGTGCCCATCTCAATCTCATTACCTGTGAGGGTGATTGGAACCGCAACGCAAAAAGCTACTCAAAACGATTAGTAGTTTTCACTGACAAAGAATGAATCACCCCGGGCTCACGCCACGGGGTATCCAGCGTCACTGACATGACTTCAGTCAAACAACGTTGTTGTTTGACCAGTATCAGTTTCACCTTGCTTGGCAATATAGAGTCTAATCGTCTCAGTGGTAACACCGACCGTTGAGACGAAATAGCCGTCCGACCAAAGACTGTCGGTACCCCAGTAGTATTGTTTGAGCTCGGGAAATTGTTGTTTGATATTTCGGGCTGTGTTGGTTTTAACGAGGCGAACCACTTCACCAACTGATTTTTGTGGTGGTATGGAAATAAGAATATGAATATGATCTTTATCGTGATTCGCCTCTTTGATATAGATAGTAGGATAGTGTTTTGTGACTTCTAGTAATTTCCCGTAGATATATTTCCAGATTTGGTCAGTGATAGCAGGGTGTCGGAATTTGGTCGGACATACTAGGTGGTAGTCACAGAGATAGACACAGTGACTAGTGCGACGATACTCGGTAGGTTTAGTCATCTCATTATGGTATCAGAGAGACGGTGAGACTGATACTGGAACTCCCTCCATCCCCGCCCTAACGGGACGGGGTATTTTTGGGGAATAAAGACTCACTCGGTGCTTTAAATGTACAATTTTATTACGACCCAGTACGTCAGTAACGCTATCTTCCCCCAAACTCTTTGATGATTTCCTTTTCATTAGTGGCGTCGAGTGATTTTTTAAATTTTGTGCCTTTTTGACCCTTAACTCTGGCTTCGCACTCAGTCCAAGTTTTATGGATCTGTATCACTCCATCTACCTGACTAATGTACGAATAAGCTTTTTGAGCTTGTCGTTTGCGAGCGTCACTACGCTCTTGGGCTTTTCCTTCATCATATGAAGTATCACTAATATTTAGCTCATATGCACTGCGTGAGCCGTTATAAAGAGACATAGTACCATTTTCGGCAAAGCCAGATGCAATAGCATCTGCACGTTCATTACCAATTATACCAACATGACCCGGTACCTTATGCCACTCAATTTCAACCTTACCAAGCAATAATAAAAGCTCTTGCCATAATTCTTTATTAAGAACGTCGGACTCAGCTTTGGTCTTCCAGCCATTCCTGACCCAGCCAAAAACCCAGCCCTTTGCTCCTTCAACGACATATTTTGAGTCTGTGTAAATTACTACCAACTGCTTTTTATCGACTACGACCTTTAGCGCCTCAACCACAGCCTTTAGTTCCATTTCATTGTTGGTTGTATGCAGCTTAAAGCCACCAAGCTCAACGACGACATCATTAGATGAAATAACTGCCCCAAAGCCTCCCCTGCCCGGATTTCCCTTTGCGGCACCGTCTGTAAAAATTGTTATTTTTTTGTCCATAATTTTAAAGTCTATCACATACACATCGTATCCTACCATCTAAATTAAAATTTAATCCTGTAACATGACCCAGCACTATCTTCTTGAGCGTCATTCTTCATTTTATCAGTAGTATGTTAGGATAAAAAACATGAAAATTACGTCTGCGGTATTTAGACTAGGAATAAACGGTGACAACAAAATTCTTGAGGACGGCGTACCCCAAATAGCTTTTATAGGACGTTCCAATGCTGGAAAATCAAGCCTTATCAATTCTTTAACCGGAGTAAAAGGATTAGCGATTAGCAGTAAGACACCTGGTAGAACACAGGAAATCAATGTGTTCTTAGTTAACGGCACCCATTATTTTTTAGATTTACCGGGGTATGGATTTACCAAAACAAGCGTTAAAAAGTTTGCCAGCTTAGGCAAACTCATTTTCTGGTACCTTTTTAAATCAAACACTAATCCAAAAGTAGTCTTACTCATTGATGCCGAAATCGGCCCAACTGAAAGTGACTTGGAAATGTTGCACGAATTAGAAAGCGCCAGCAAGAATATTGTAGTAGTCCTGAACAAAGTCGACAAAATCAAAAAATCGCAATACAAAAATCAGATTGAAAAAATCGGTAAGAAAATAGTTGGACACAAACTTTTTCCATATTCATCTAAATCAAAAATCGGTATTCAAGAATTAACAGACGAGCTTTTATCGTAAGGTAAACAACTGTCTACTAATTTGCGTTGATAATAATACTCAAGTCTTTTGTATTCACCACTCCATCTGTATTAAAATCTGAACGCATATTTTTATTTAGTAGATCAAACATAAAAATACTCACATCTGAGATACTTTGTGTATTATCACCGTTTAGGTCAGTGAGTCGCTTTTCAGGTTGAACCGCAATTATGCCACCTGACCAGTTTCGTTTAAAGACTGTTTTCTCAGACAAAACTTCTTCAGTAAGTGAAAAAATAGCATCGATTGTACGTTCGGTTATTTCAGTAGCTGTCCCAAGACCATCGTATTTTAGAATGCTCGCATCATATAGTTCGAGTGAGCCTTCACCTCTTCCTTTGCTCCTAAACGTAATAGCGAGTAACTGATCATCACCAATGAATCCACCTTGTTTTGTTGTACCGCCAGCAAACTGCAGTGTTCCAGCGCCATTCTCATACCAAGGTTCAATTGCCCACAAATCAGCGATGGAGATGTTGTATTCAATTTTTTCTACCTCAAGTAATTCTGGATTAAATTTTATGTCTCCAGCAAAAACATTAGTGGGTACATTGGAGCGAATACGAAGTGAGACAACAATCGGCTGACCAACTTGATAGACACCGGAGTTAGGACTAAGGTACATATCAGTATTTGTACCAACAATACTAGACGCCACCATCGAGCCTAGAACAGTAACCAGCAGGAATGAAATTCCACCAATAATATATTTAAGTGCCCACAACATTATTACTATAGTATGACACTATTTTAACCATTTGTCAGAGGATGTGCCTAGGTAGCGAAAAAAATTCTATTACTGTATGTTTTGACCATGACTAATATACACTGTACTGTTCCTGACGGAATCTCAATTGTTTTTTAAATAGAGGAAATACAAATGTTGCATATATATCAGCTGTTTTATGATGCTCTTAGCGAGACTGCCCAACCGGAATTTTTGCAGAACATGCCCGTCTTTGATGGCAATGTTCATACTCCACTAGGCACCCTTCCGCTCATGTTCCAGCGTGTGTTTATCCGCTTACAAAACTTAAGTCAAAACGCTCCACTCGATTTAGCGGGACGCAAAGCATTTGACCATAACCTCAATCAAGGGTACGCATTGCTACGTAAATGTATTGGCGAATTCTTCAACATTGAACCTTTAGTCAAAGTTGTTATTTGCCAGGAATAGATTGTTACTGTTGTCAATAAACGTCCTGCTATATGTCCCATTGTCATCAAAACAAAGACTCCACGCCACACATGCACATCCGAACTGAACTACTGCCGCGACCTTGCTTCGTACTGATCTAAGTATAAACATTACCCCACCTTTCAATTTAAGAGGTGGGGTAAATTTTTTAGTGGGGCGTTGTTGTCCTCCATACTAGGCGCATGTTATAAATAAACTAGTACTTTGTTCTTTTTTATATAGGAGCTTCTCATGAGCATTCTTACTTTAGACAAGATTCGGTTAACGGCTCGCATTAGAGCAGCTCTCGAACGCACCGACGAAGCGGCCACTCCTCACCATCTTCAACTCAAACTTGTTGGAGACACTTATCAAGGCACTCTCCCGACCATACTCAGGCACCTCTGGTTATGTATTGAAGAGCTCCGTAGTGAAGCTGCGTGCGGCACACTCGAAGCGGAGGGCGATCTGAGTCCGGAAGAACTTATCGTTGAATATGAAGATCTATTTGATCATCTAGTCCTCGCTCACTTCAGTAATACAAAGCAGTGCGAAACGCTACATATCAGAGCGAACTGGGTAGTAGTTAGTCGACCACGCCATTGAGTTGCCTAAAATCACCACTCTTTTGAGAGGTGATTTCTTCATTTACTTTCACATTATTTGACAAGAGCGGTGTAAAAGTGTCTTAATGACTAAGGTTTAGTAACATCAACTTTCATAGGGAGAAAAAATGACTTACGAAGTTCTTGAAGGAGAGCAGAAAGTCTGCATCTATCCGGTTGGTTTCGGTTTTTTTATTCGCATAAAAGACAACCGCTGTGGTCTCTTTGACCAGCTAACAGGTGAGGTGATTTTACACACCGAATACTCGTTAATTTGGCATTGTCCCGAAACTAACCGCAACCAGGTTTGGGTTGTAAATACACAAAACAAAGTCGGTGTTTTCGATCTCATTGAGCGACAATGGGTAGCTCCCCTCCAGTTCACTGAGGTGTTTCCTTGTCCAGATAATCCGTACCTATTTACCGTATACAGCCAGAGTAAACGAGGCACATACAACGCCCTTAGGCAAAAACTAACCTGGCACAAATGACACGAATCTGCCGTTTGGATTTTATCCAAACGGCTTTTCATTTACTTTTATTGGTCCATCTTTTCCAGAATTTCAGAAACAGCATCAGCCAAGTACAGATTTACTATCTGCTCATACCCAGCACGATTAAAATAAAACCAATGCGTTCATTTCGTAGCACAGCTAACTCGTCTTCCGTACATACAGCAGTATCAATGCCATCAATACTAATCCGACCCGACTGTCGGCGTGTCTAAGAGTCCAATCAAAGACAGTAGAGTTGACTTACCTGAGCCAGAAGGGCCAAGGATAGCTACTTTTTCTCCCTCCTGCACCGAAAATGAAACATCTTCTAAAATTGAAATTACTCCTTGTGAAGTGTTAAATGTTTTATGAACACCGACTACCTCCAATATGGTCTTTTTAGTATGCATAATCAGCTAGTATACCGCACTACGCCGTTTTTATTTTGACAAAAATAAAATGTATTACGTAGTATTACGTTCTTATTCTTTTCTACAATCCTGGCAAGAGTGCCACATGAACAAAAAACCTACACATTTTAATGTAGGTTTTTTCTAACTGTAGTCGAATATCTACAAAGCACTATTCTTTAGTACTTATTTTCTAATAGTGATTTTTTTACTCGTTACTTCGTCATCATAACTATTATTAAAGAAAAGACGAAATTCGTAGACACCTTCTGCTGGCGGAGAAAAAGAAATCGTACCTCTTGTATCATCTACCAGATAACGCCAGTTCTGATATTCTCTGTTTGAGGATCCTGACTCAAAAAGTCCGACCCAATTAGTAGCACTGGTCCGAGCACTCGGTACTGTCCAAGTTAAACTAATTGAGTCACTGTACTTATACGAAGTCTTGTCTACAGTAAGACTACCTTTACTTGTGCTGACAGTAGAACCTGAAGAGTTGCCACCTGTACTCACTCCACCAGTTCCTGTATTGGTAGTAAACGTTTGTATCGCTCCATAATATTTTTTTCCTGCGGCAGATTCATAGACTGCACGGTATTTATAGACAGTATTTTCTCGCAGGTTACTAATGGTACGAACGTACTCATCTTCTGCTGTACTCCGACTGATACGAGTCTTTGCTGTTGCTTTTGTGAGCGCACCTTCACCATACTCAAACCAGGCATAGACTGAAGAAAGACTCCCGATGGTAAAAGTTGAGCGGAGCTCTACTTCATACTCTAATTCAGCTGGTAGCGTCTCAACTCTGGACGATATTTTAGTAGTTGCACCTTGCGCAGCTGTTTGGGCTTGTAATGCATCTAAAACACCTTGCAAATATGCAACATATTCAAGGGTTGTTTGCGGCTGGTAGGGATTTGAAAGAGTTGCTGCGTTAGCAGTAGTACTTACAGACATTGCAGTAACAAGCAGTACCAGCATCTTTTGTTTAAGTGAAATTGTCATATGCTAAATAGTAAATGATTAGGGTAATAGTAAATGATTAGGGTAATACTATACCATAGTTTTTACTAAAAAGCAAGATCGCAGGCTCACAAAAGACACCGGTCGAAGTGATGCTTCTGCCGGTGTCTTTATCGCAACAACCACTCGTTATTTTGTCTCACTTAGTATGTCTAGACTAAATTCTTTTTTCCACTCACCAAAACTACCTCTCTCTGCATGAGTCTTGGTAACACTTTCATCAACAATAAACTGGTAACTACGTAACAAAGTCTCAGAAATCTCTCTGAACGGCTCATACAACTCTAACTTTGCATCTCTGATAGTAGGGTTCTCTAGGTAGTATTTAATCCCCTCCATATGACCCCTTCCGTAGACAGTTGCGACTTTTATTTTATTTTTTACTAAATTTGAAAGCTTTTCTAGTCCCTTAGCCACCACCACATCTCTAAAATCATATAAATCATAGAGATTTATTCGAGTTCCCTCATACTCACCATCATTACGATGCTGAGTAGTACTGTACATATTTAAACCCGTTGCAGCCGAAACAGCTGCTGAGCCAGAGACCTTAAGGAAGTCGCGACGACTTAGTGGGACCTTATCATCATGCTGATTAAGCGTTTTTGCCAGCACCGCTAAAGAAGCTACACCTAACGCCGAAGAACCTATAGTGACGTTTTTTTGAACCTCCTTATCTAGCTCGCTTTGTTTTTGTTTATAACTTTGATCAAATATATCTCCATATGTATACCCAGGATCCATCACCACAACTCTTTTTTTATGCTTTCTCGCCAAACGCTCCACTTCTAACCAAAAAATATCCTGTGAATTTTCTGGATGAAATTCACCTTGTATGTTTTCTCTGGCCGCAAAAGAGTCTTCGATTTCTGAACCCTTTTCAACAACCACGACATTTGCATTTTTTATTCCCTCTTCCAGAGTTTCACGATAGAGAGCCATGGTCTCCATCGTATGTTGTACACCAAAGAAATCTAAATCTAG
>CAIMDH010000101.1 GCA_903839715.1 uncultured bacterium | reverse complement strand
TTTTCTCTAACACCTTCATCTTGAATATCAAGTGTTGTTTTAATAAAGGCAACTGCCTCCGATAAAGAAACCCATTTAGGTAAATCCAATTCTTCTCGTACTCGTTGTATGTCAGCTGTATTAAGGTGTTTGCGCGCTAATTGTTGGATATCACTTTCAAGAGTGACTCCTTTCTCCTCTAGAAGATCATTAATAATAGGAGATGTTTCAGAATAAAAATTCTCAATCGCTTGTTTTAATTCGGTTGGTGTCTTGCCCTCGAGGACAACCGCATTCGCTCGAAACCAGTCATTACGTAACGCCGACAATTCGGTTACCAATCCTCTCTCTGACAGAGTTGGTCTTTCTGTAGCTGTAAATTGGTTAAATTTCTCCATACTCATTTTAAAAGTTGATCTACGCTAACCTCAAGCACCTTGGCAACCTTTTCCATGGTGCTAATTGTAAGATTTTGTTTACCATTCTCAACATTACTGATATACGCTCGATCTAACCCCAACTCACGGCAGATGTCGCCTTGCGACATGCCTTTCTCGGTGCGTATCTTTTTCATATTATCGCCAAATTTTTGTGCTGTGGATTTTGCCATGTTGTATGAAAACTTATCAACATGGTTAATTGTAGCACTCTCTTGTGTTTTGACTCAATGTTAAGTTATAATACAAGTGTGCAAAACAGTATTTTTATGAAGCGGCGGAACCAAAACCAAAAATTTTCCTTTCCATTTTTTGCCGGCTCCCCCCACACCCCCCGCCGAAAGAGGAATTGTAAGGAAATTTTTGGTTTTGGGATCGCGACCGAAGGGAGCGTGCGAGGCGCAAGTATCATTCGTCAAAATCCTGCGGATTTTGCCCGAAATACATTCGAACTTCGTCCAATACACACCGCATTGATAACCTGTTAGTTTCGTGTCCCGATTGCCTAAGCAGTCAGTGCAACCCACGAAGCTCTGGTTGAATTGAATACACAGAAAAAAGCGAGTTGGTTCTCGCTTTTTTCTGCTATTTATATATATTCCTCCAGCAAAGTAATCTTCTTGTCGTTCTGCACCAGTCTGCTTCTGAGATGTCCCATCAGCTCCCGTTTCTCCAGTGGAGTACCCTCGCGGAGTACGTACTTCGCACAGTTTTCTTTGCCGATCCTGCTTCACCGTGGCAACGTGGTACCAATGAGAACACTAACGGACTGATTAGACAGTTCTATCCAAGCTGTATCCATTTTTAATAATCCAAAGACATTACTGGGAGCACTAGTTTTTTACGTCTCTAGTTTAGTGATTACATTCATCTTAGTACCCCAGTTTCTACCTGTTGTTTTTATACTGCCCCTCATACTTTCAATCGTGGAATTTTTTCTGGTCTTCGGATTAGATAATCTCATACTTCCAATTGTTGCCAGTTTACTATTCCTCAACTTTTTTTAAAAATATTTGATTGTCTTTCAAAAGAATTACCGATTTAAAACATCCCATAACATCTCGTTTCTTTTCCAAAGTTCCTTCTTTAAGAAGAAACTTTATATAGTCCTTCACATCTATGTCAGTGACTGCCGTATTCGAGCTCTCCCCCAATAGAGATCTGTGGAATTTTTATATATGACCACCTCTGCTTCCACTTTCTTTTTTATACTTGTCTCGTTTAAATCTACGTTATCAATTAGCTTTTGTAAGTTTTTAATAAAATCTGTTTCGTTCATGTACCCACACGGATAGTGTTTTTGCTTTGGTGCATCCATAGTAAACATGGACGTTCATACCGCCACCTTTTAGTTTTTTATACTTCTCGCAAGCACTGATACATGATCCGCACAGACCGCAAGTCATGATTCGAGTGAACGCAAGCTCACGTTCTTCTCTTGTCTTCAGTGCATTACCCTTGATTTGAAGTTGTACCTCATTGAAAAGTTCTTTGGTGATGAGTGGTTCATGTTTCCCTTGATACCAGTTACCACTATTTCGCGAGTATTCAAATACACCGTTGTAGAAGTGATTCTCGAGTAGGCGGTAAATATTCCCTAAGCTCAAATGTTTCTTGCTGGGGAGTACCCTGAAATTGAGATCATGCTTGAGCCAGTTGTATATCTTCCGTCCACTCCACCTTTCGTGTGCAACCTTTTCAAATATTTTTTTGATGACAGGAGCACGTTCGGGATCGATAAGTGACTCACATTTCCGATCAATACGTTTCTCTTTGATGTATCCTGTCGGTGCGTTTGATGGCCATAACCCCATCTCTACCCGAGTGGTAATGTGTACACACATATCGACACACTTAGCCAGAAGACCTTAAACGGAATCCCCCTACCAGGCACAGTCTGCTCATAAAGCAACCAATTAGGATAATTTTATTTATATATTAATAGTGATTCCTATACTCGCAAAAAATTTACATCTTTAATCACACCAAATCATTGAACATGGTGGAAAATATTCAGGACTATTTTTTCGAAGTTGTGAAAGTGCAGCAACAAAAGGCGTAGATAATACAAACACGAGTACAATAGAGACAACGTAGCGGAATAGCCAATGTGTATTTCGTATTTCTTTATGTTCAAGTAAAGAAATCGACGGTAGATATATCATGTAGTAGATAAACATCGTAATTGGTGCATACACAAGAATTACAATAAAATTTCCCTGGACTAACACATGTTCAGCAAAAATACCGAAGAGGGCCGCCAGCACAAGAAGTTCCCTGTTCCCAAGAATACGGAACTTATTACATATATACATCGCGATAATAATTCCCGAAAATGCAAGAACATTAAATGCCCAAAATTGCCCGATGCGAATTATAAATAAACTAATACTGAAACCTTCGTTAAGATTATTTATTAATGCGGCAATTACCTCTTCAAACAACACCATGCCGTACGCAACTGTAAAATAAAAAAGTGTACGGGGTAATATAGCTGTTAAGGTACCAAGATCCCACTTTTTCCATACATACGTGCCGAGATAAAATGAAATTGCTAGTAAATCAACATATAGAGGCAGTGCGTTTCCAATAGAAAAAAAATATATATTCCAAATAATAAGACTTATAAAAAGCCATATTTTATATACCCTGAGAATTTTTTCAAACATACTAAAATTATAGCAAAATAAAAGCACCTTTTAATTCATAATTATACATTTAATTTAACCTCTTAAGGAAACCTAATTTAAGATACGATTGTAGTACACTATACTCATGACTACACAAAAATGGCTGCGGGTGGTATTAGGAATAGTATTCATTATTATCATTATTAAGATTGTTCTCACTTTACTATTTGTCCCCTCTCATGATCGTGTCTGGGAGACAGGACATGAACAGTTACCACTCATCACCCTTACCGACACACAGGTACGTATCGACAACTACCGCCACTTCGCCTGGACTGGTGCATTTGAGGCTACTCCGCTCTATGAAACAAGAGCCTTCTCTCTATCCGACATTAGTGGAGTCGATGTCCTGATTTCTCACTTTTCTGACTTTGAAGGAATGGCCCATATTTTTCTTAGCTTTACCCTAGCCTCTAGTACTCCAGTTGTGGTATCACTCGAAACCAGGCGTGAGGTTGGCGAGAAATTTTCGCCACTACTTGGTGTTTTGCGGCAATTTGAAATAATTTATGTAGTCGGTGATGAACGCGACTTGGTCGGAGTCCGTACTGGATACCGTGACGAGCGGGTGTATCTCTACCCTACCAAGGCAACGTCCGAGCAAGCACAAAAACTCTTTACTCTACTCGCAACTGAAATTAATACGGTATATAAAAAGCCACAAATGTACAACACTCTAACCCGTAATTGTACAAACGAAATAACAAGGCAGGTTGAAAAAATGTCCGAAACCGACTTTCCGCTTACTTGGAAAACCGTTCTGCCAGGCTACTTTGATGAAGTGCTTTTGAACTTCTTCACCTGTTTTGATTTTACCAGTTTCGATACGACCAGTTGCAACAGTACCACGACCAGTGATCGAGAATACGTCTTCAACTGGCATC
>CAIMDH010000100.1 GCA_903839715.1 uncultured bacterium | reverse complement strand
TGATTCTGTCTCCACTCATCTATCTTCTTATGATTCCCTTCAACAAGCACCTTCGGCACCACATACTGTTGTTTTTTATATACATAAACCTCGGGCCGGGTATACACCTCGCCCTTGGTCGGTCGCTCTTCTTCCAGTGATTCAAACGTACCAAGCACACCCGGGATCTGTCGTGAGGTAGCGTCAATAATAGTAAGGGCTGGCAGCTCGCCACCGGTCAGGATATAGTCTCCGACCGATACTTCTTCAGCATCGAGTATTTGTCGGACACGGTCATCAATGCCTTCGTAGCGTCCTGAAATCAACACCAGGTGGTCATACGTTTTTGCATACTCTTTAGCCAAGTTCTGTGTAAAAGTAACGCCGCGCGGTGACATAATAAGTGTCTTCACCTTCCCTGCCTTCCGTGCATTAGTCTTTCGACCAACAGCCTTTTCCCAAGCTCGGACCACTGGTTCCACCAACATCACCATTCCCGGGCCACCACCATATGGCCTTTCATCGACCTTGCGGTGTTTGTCAGTAGAAAAATCACGTGGATTATAATACGCCACCTCAATCTTTTTACCACGCACCTTAGCTCCCTTTCCTTTATCGGTCTTCTGGGCACGACCAAGCACTCCTGCCTCAAGATAGGTCTGGCAGACTTCTGGGAATAAAGTAATCAGGTGAAATTGCATACCAAAATCCTAGCATACAAAACCCCCGGCGCGTAGCGCCGGGGGTTATGTATATGCGGTCACTTTTATTTAAGAAACAATTTTAGACTGAATCAACTTAGTAATCTCATACGGTGAATCAATGCCCTTCATTTTTGTGTAGAAAAGATCTCGAGGACTTGGATTTGTTTGTAATCCCGTATCAAACCGTACTGTGCCCGTACCAAACATTTTATCTACCAAACCTACAGAAACGTTAACCGATTTAATTTGACTATAAAATATTGATCGAATATCTGCTCCAATAAAACCACTCTTAATGATAATTCTCTTATCTGTAACAACATACTCAGTCACCAAGGGACTTATCCAAACATACAATTGCCCAAAAATTCCGGCAACTAGTAAACCGTACGCAATCACCGACAATGTACCCGCACACTCCCCAGCTGTCTTTACTACCCCATTTACAGTACAAGTTGCTCCTGGTGCATTACTCATCAAGATTAAAAGCAGACCAAAAATAATTACTGGGATAATAAAAAAATTAATACTCAGTAAATTTCTTTTAAAGTTCTGTCCTACTTCTAAAATTAAGACTTCGTCAGTTTGTAATGTCTGAGAAATAGCCTGGTGCATAATCATTTATTTTTACTGCTTGTATAATTACTATAAAAAAGAATCTGGCTAAGCCAGATTCTTTTTATATAAACCTTAGATCTTAAGGTCTTCGATAGCTTGGTCGAGAGATTTTGGCTCGCTAGCTGAAGGATTATCTTCACGCATCGCCTCACTCATTTCAGTACTCATGCCACGACCACCTTCTGGTTCGTTAATCTTGAGATTAACCCGTGCATCATGCTTCATTCCTACTACTCGAAGGAGTGTCCGGATAGCTTTGGCAGTGTTGCCTGAGCGTCCGATAATCTTACCCATATCCTCAGCATGCACATCAAGAGTAAGTAGAACACCCATTTCGTCTACAGTGCGGTTGATTCGTACACTTTCTGGATGGTCAACAAGCGCTTTTACAAGCGTTTCTAGAAATTGCTTATCTTCGTGCGTATCCATACATCAATATTCTTAGCTATTCTGGTAAGCATGCGCCACGCGGTGACG
>CAIMDH010000099.1 GCA_903839715.1 uncultured bacterium | reverse complement strand
TTCTCTGGTCCACAAACGACAGCCCTCAACACGTATGTGTTGAGGGCTTTGTCGTTTTGAGACCAGAGAAGATTCGAAAGACCATTTCGGGGCCCCTCTAGGCCGAAATGATCGGGGTTGAGCGAATGAGAAATTTTATGAACGGGGCGAAACAAATATCAAATGAGTGGACACAGTTTCTGTAAGAAACAATTATAGTTAGTAACTGGTGACCGAATCTTCTCTGGTCCACTATGCTCCCATCAATAAAAAAGACCTACTCATAAGAGAAGGTCTTTGTGTGGTGGTGTTGTAGCACTATCACCGGGTGAGCTTAGCTAATTCGCTGAATGCCCAAGAAATGAAGCGCAGCAGGCCGCTAGTAGCGCGACGCAGTGTGCGTACCCAAAAGCGGTTTACTGCAGTTGCCCCACGCTTTTGCGCAACAACCACTCCGAAGCCAATCGAAATGATGTATCCGACAAAAATGAGCGGAAGCAGTGTACCAAAGAACTCGTTCATCCGTTTTCTCCAAATTAGTTTATACTAATCAAAATAATAGCACATTTTATGCTAAAAGTCAATGTAAAAGCTTGGTTTTTATATAAAATGAATTTGATACCAAATGATGAATCTCCTTGCGTCACTGTTTATTTTATGTAGTATATCTACTTATGTTTGAAATTATATTCACCACCTTACAAATTGAGCCAACTACTATTACTTTTGTAATCGATCTCGCAATCGCCATTATTCTGGGAACGATAATAGGTATTGAACGTGAATCACGAGGAAAGGATGCTGGTATCAGCACAAACTCCTTTGTCATTTGTGGTGCAATGCTTTTTACCTTTATGTCGATGACGGTAGATCCCGCCTCTCAATCACGTATAGCTGCACAGGTGGTGACAGGTATTGGTTTTCTTGGTGCTGGCTTAATTATTAAAGATGGAGCTTCAATTCGAAATCTCACTACTGCCGCCAGTCTTTGGTTTTCTGGCGCCCTTGGAATGGCGATAGGCTTTGGCTATTATCAGATTGCTATCATTGCAGCTGTGGCATCAATTTTGATTCCTCGTATTCCGCATGTAAAGCACAAGAATCAAAAAGAAAATAATGCACTAATTGCTACCAATACTGTAGAAGAAGCAGGTCCAGGAGCAGCTCATCAATCGGCTGTTGCTTCAGGGGGTGACTAGAAAAGTTTTTCCTCAATATTCAGCTCTGTAACCGTACTCCTAATGGTATAAGTTGAACCTTGTAGTACGTAGCAGGTGTAGTATGAACATATATGAAAATCTACCTAGACATAGACGGTACAATGCTCCACGAGGACCATTGGGACAACCAAAATTTAGCTGTAGCAGGACTGGCTGAGTTTTTGCACGCACTCCGTCCACATGAGACATACTGGCTCACTACCCACTGCCGTGACGGTAATCCTGAGCGAGCCCGAGAGATCATGAAGCGGCACATACCAGAGGAGCTATATCCAGACATCGACCGCATCAAGCCCACCGTCTGGGACACGCTCAAAACCGATGGTATCGATTGGACTAGTGAGTTCATTTGGTTTGATAACGACATCAGTGATGCTGAGTGGGAGCGCTTTCCCATGGCCGACAAAGGCCAGCAAGTCTATGAGGTAAATCTGATTGAAAATCCCAACCAGCTAATCGAAATCACTCGCGACTTACTCTAAGAAACCACATCATAATCGTGAAAAAACACAAATTTCAGTCATTTTTCACGATTATACTTGCTATAATCGTGAAAAGTGTATAATATTAACAAATGTCACGAATATCCAACACTTTCAATACTATTCCAAAACTGCGTCAGCGGTTCTATCAATCTTTACCCGGCAAAGAGTCTTTGGTGCAGACTATCAACGAAGCTGAGATCTCAGAGAATGTCTATAACTCAAATGCCATCGAGAACAGTACTTTGTCGTTGGAAGAAACTGAGAAAATTCTTTTAGAAATTGACCTAGAGCGGTTTGTCACTACTCGTGAAATTTATGAAGCGAAGAATTTGGCGCGTGTAATGTATTACGTTGAAACCAAAGCTTCACAGCAAAAACTGAACCGTGACGTGATACTGCTCCTGCATAAAATGTTAATCGGAAATATCGATGAAGCTATTGCTGGACGTTTTCGTAAAAATAATGAGTGGGTTCGAGTTGACTCATACATCGCTCCTTCACCCGCAGAAGTACCTCAGCTCATTACTGATCTACTAACTAAGTATGAATCAGATACCGAGTCGCATATCGTTTCTAAACTAGCAAACTTTCATCTAGAGTTTGAGCATATTCATCCCTTTTGTGATGGTAATGGACGTATCGGCCGAGTGCTGAATAACTACATCCTCCTCCGTGAAGGCTACGTACCGATCAATATTTCTTTTACTGACAGAACTCGCTACTACGAAGCCTTTAAGGCGTATGACCAAAAACAAGCAACATTAACTATGGAAGAGATTATTGGTCGGGCACTAACCAAGAGCTACCATAAGCGTCTGGCGTACCTCGAGGGTGGGTCAATTATCTTACTCAAAGACTATGCCAAAAAAATGTCTACCTCATATTCAAACCTAATGAATAAAGCCAAGCGACAAACCATAGAAGCCTTTCAAGAAAAAGGAGACTGGAAAATTGCTACTAATGTACCAGGTCGAGACTGGTAAACTAACAAATAAGATACCTGTAACTAAATTGGAAACTGCTTAGTTATACAAGCTGACAATTTCATACGAATCAAGAGAGGCGAATAGGGTTCTGGCCCGCCAAGTCGTCCAGCAACTTGCGATAGCAAAGTGCTTCATCCAGCCCGTCAAGGGAAAGATTCATTGTGTAAAAACAATCTCTTTCGTTTGAGATTGTTTTTATTTTTAAAATACACATAGCTATGAAGACTCAATATCGAACCGCTGAATCAGTTACTCCATCACACCCAGATAAGGTGTGCGACCAGATTAGTGACGCCATTCTCGATGCCTGTCTAGCACAAGACCCGAAGACACGGGCTGCCATCGAGACCATGGGTGGGCACGGACTGATTACTATCACTGGTGAACTCACCACTCGTGCTCAAGTAAACCTCCGGGCAATTGCCAAAGAAGTGTATGCGAGCCTAGGATACAGTGCCCCTATCGGTATTACACTCAATGTCGTTGAGCAAAGTACCGAAATCGGTAACGGTGTCGACCAAGACGGCGCAGGCGACCAGGGCATTATGGTTGGCTACGCCACTAACGCCACCAAAGAACTCCTACCACTCGAGGTAGTGCTCTCCCGCACACTCACCAAAGCTATGGGTAAGCATGACGGTAAGGCGCAAGTAACCCTCAAGGACGGCAAGGTGGTCCAAATCCTGACCTCCCTCTGCCAAAGCGGTGATATGACCGATGTGCGCCTAACAGAGGCCGTCAATTGCGAGCTCATACCCCTCCTTCATGAAAGCATTAGCGACATCAATGACATCTGGCTCCAAAACCCCAATGGCTCATGGACAGTCGGCGGTTTTGAAGCTGATACTGGCCTCACTGGTCGCAAACTCGCTGTCGACAACTACGGCCCACATATTCCACTCGGTGGTGGCTGCTTCTCCGGTAAAGATGCAACCAAGGTCGACCGCAGTGCTGCCTACATGGCCAGAAAAGTAGCTGTCGATTACCTCAAGAAGTATGGCGCAAGCGAAGTCTACGTACACCTTGCCTATGCTATTGGTCTGGCGGAGCCTCTCATGGCTACAGTCAGCATCGACGGACATGAAGAAGAGGTAACTGGCTACGATCTTCGTCCGCGCGCCATCATCGAACAACTTAATCTCCAAAAACCCCAGTTCGGAGAAACAGCCCGCTACGGCCACTTCGGCAATGACTTTGCTTGGGATTGTACCCAATAATAATGATCAAAATTTAGTGGGTGTTAATGCAAAATGGGGTGTCGACCAAACGGTCGACACCCCATTTCAATACTTGAACATTATTAAAGGCGGCCTTGAAATGTAAACTAGGATAATAGTAGATACACAAACCCGCCGGGTTCGCTTGCAAGCAGAGGCGCGGCGGGTGTTGATATATATACTCTACTACTACTATTGTAAATTGCAACCTATGTAATCAACAGAATAAAGATGGTAAAATAACGTAAGTTTATGAGTGAAAACATACTGTTAACATACACAAAACCTCCACTATCAATTGACGAGCAGGTGAATCGACTTCGTGAACGAGGCTTGATAATTGACGACGAAACTGAATTGCAATACTGGCTAAAAAATGTTAATTACTATCATCTTTCTATCTACTTTAAATTTTTTCAAGTAGATGACGTCTTCCGTATAGGGACATCATTTTCAGATGTTGTTAAGATTTATACTTTTGATAATAAGTTTCGTTTTTTACTGCTAGATTTATTAGAGCGAGTGGAAAAATCTTTCAAGGCAAGGGTTACGTATATGCTTTCTGTTGAGACTGATCAATCTCATCCTCATCAATCAGCAGGGTTATTCAAGGATAAATTTCTTTATAGTGAGATACAACAGATGTTTATAGGTGAAGTCAAACATAGCAAGGAAATTAGTATCCAACATTATGCGCAAAAATATAGTAATCCTACATTGCCACCAATTTGGACTATGGTTGAGATACTATCGTTCGGTCAGACAGTAAAGTTTTCAAAATCATTAAAGCGTGAGTACAAAAATCTTATAGCGCGAACCTTTTACTCTGACGAGCAATTTGTTATGAGCTGGATGCACGCTCTGTCTGTATTACGAAATAATTGTGCACACCATACCCGTTTATGGAATCGCGAACTAGTATTTACTCCGCGCATGGATCATCGGAAATATATTAAGTTTTTTACAACAGATAAACGTCTTTATAACCATTTGATTGTGCTTCAAATAGTATTAAACGAAGTTAATCTAACTACTTCGTGGCTTGAAAAGTTAAATCAACTTATAACCGAGCATAGTATTGATGTATCTAATATGGGATTTCCAGTTGACTGGCACAGTAGACTTTTGTCATTACAAAAGATGGGTAATAGATAAAATCTATGCAAATTTAGCATGACCACCGAACACTTATTCATAGGCATTCTAGCTGCCATCAACATCTTCACATTCCTCGTTATGGCAAATGACAAACGGAAGTCGATTCGTGGCGGCGGCACCGAGCGTATCTCTGAAGGATTAATCTTCTTCATGGCTACTATCTTCGGTAGTGTCGGTGTCTACGCTGGAATGCTCCTCCTCCGCCACAAAACCCGCAAATGGTACTTCCAAGTAGGCATCCCGCTCCTTATCCTCCAAAACCTTGCTACGCTCTATTTGATTAGGGAAGTCTTAATATAAAGATCGTATTTAAGTTTATTTAATTGCAATATATTCATTAAACATTACTAGATTTTTCTTAGTGAGTTTTTGTGGGATTTTGGAATACAGGAAAGGTTTGATTAGGTCTTTGTTTTCAATGATGGTATCCACTTGGATCAAAGTAGAATCCGTTTGGTGGAGACGGTTGTCGAATATTCGACAGTATATGTTTGACTTTTTTACATATACACCTATACTTAGTTATATGACTATCTTTATGCAAAAAATTATCAAAGAATTGCGTACTAAAAATAAATTATCCCA
>CAIMDH010000098.1 GCA_903839715.1 uncultured bacterium | reverse complement strand
TGATTCCGCAAGCATATTAACAATTCCCCAAAAGATTCCTAAAAACACAAAAGCGGCAACACTGTATGTCGCAACGCTCTTGGCTTTTTCGCGGTCATCTTTATTGCCAGCACCCGCTACAAAGTACCTGATGACATTAATAGTAAAAAGTAAGAAGGCAACACCAAAAAGAAAGGGGATGACTGCTGTGTTAAAAAGTATGAGTATGTTTTCAAATAGCTTTTGTAGAGAAGGGTCAGCTGCCAAAGCCAAGGCGGGAGTAAAGATACAGAGAGTGATGGCAAAAAGGTATTGTTTCATATTGCCTAAGTATAACGTATTAGTGAGTAGATAGTGGTGTAATACCCACCGTCAAAGGTCCAGGAGCTGTTTTTGTTGACCATAAGCATAAATTATGCTATAATATAAATAAGTGGTACCGATACATTTCCATGAATTGGTGCTGAAGATTGTTCTTTTAGGAGTTTTCAGTGAATATTTTGTCCAAATTGGTTATGACCATTGCTGCAATTGGTGGCATCCTGCTCGGTATGAAATCGCTGCTTGATATGCCTGAAGGGTATTACGATGCACAAACTCATCGCTGTATCGCAGTGGTCGACAGTGCTGGCGTCCGTCCTTGCCAGCAGAATGACCGCCATGAGGCAGTGATTGTTAAGTCGGGAACGACTTACAGTCAAATAAAAGAAAGATTTTATCGGCACTAACACTGCCGGTAAACTGACCAAAGACCCGAATCTCCATTCGGGTCTTTTTTATATCAAAGGCATCGGGACACTTACATTTTTTAAATATTTCTGCTATAGTAGCGGACACGAAACATGGCGTAGAAGCCCGTGTGCGCGCTTAGCTCAGATGGCTAGAGCATTCGACTGATACTCGAAAGGTCCTAGGTTCGACCCCTAGAGCGCGCACACGGGCTTTTACTTTAACACACAAAACTCCCGCGCTTCGGCGCGGGAGTTTTGTGTGTTAATTTGCTTCTGGACTGACGCCGACTTTTTCTTCAAGATTCTGTAGTCGTTCTTCAAAGCCGATAGAGGAGGTTTGGAATTCTTGTACCGATGACTCCACTTGTAGAGCAATCATTCCGACAAATCCAGCAAAACTCACACATAAAGTCCACGCAATCGGCTGAAAGTATTTATACTGCTCTAATTTTCTTGGTTGCATATACATGAAGTATAACAAACTGCATGTATGGAAGTGAGTTTTTCCACCATAAGTTAGAAGGAGGTAAGATTCAAGTATTACTGCTCTCAATTCAGCTAACTCATTTTTTTGTATACAGCACGTTACGTAAGCTGCTCAAGTAACAGCCTATTGTTACAGTAAAAAATATTTAAATATATTATCGACACCATAGGTGGCCAGAGACTGATAGATGAGAGTGCCGATAGTGAGAGGGATAATAAACTGCCGGAGCTTAATACCTAGGATGCCGAGAGGGATCAGATATACTTCATCAGGAAAAGGAATAAGTGCAGCAAATCCCAGGACAAAGTATGGCAGCCAGCGCTCCTTGCCTTCATAGAATTTCAGCAATTTTTTTTGGATGTGTGGGTAGTGTGTTTCCGTGATGTTTCCACCATAAATACCAATCAGAAACGAAACAAGATTCGCCGCCATCGTGCCGATAGTAAGAAGGAGAATGATCGTCGGAAGACTGATTCCGCCAGCGGTAAATACTGGCACAAACGTCGCTGCAGGTATGGGTACCAGAGCGTTAAGCCCTGCTACAAAACTAATTACTAAAATTCCCAAATACCCAAAATCTTGAATGAGTTTTTGTGAACCGTGGTCTGTTGATACGTACTCTGCTAAAAGCAGAGATGCATATACGCTACCAGATAACACAAGGAGAAAGACAAGAATGTTAAGAGCTTTTCTACGCTTATTCATGACACTACTGAGTGTATCATGGAATATCAGTGCCTTAGTGGTAATTAATAAAATTTTGCGTATGATAGGGATATGAATACGCAAGACTATTTTAAAGATAAGAGAGTGACAGTGATGGGACTTGGTTTGCTAGGGCGGGGGATTGGCGACGCCCGCTATATTGCTGAAAACGGCGCCACGGAAGTCATTGTGACAGATCTCAAAACCGCGGAGCAGTTGGCCATAGCGGTCGCGGAACTTGAGAATTTGTCAAACGTCACTTTTCATCTTGGAGGGCATGTTCTCACTGATTTTGAAAAAGTCGACTTGGTTTTGGTGGCAGCTGGTGTACCTATGGATTCAGAATTTTTAGCTCATGCCAAAAAGCATAACGTGCCACTGACACAAAGTGCCGCACTCTTTGCTCAACTTTCACACGTGCCGATTGTGGGAGTGACCGGGACTAGGGGCAAGAGTACGGTTACGCACATGATTCACCACGTGCTAGAGGTTGCTACGGGTGAGAAGGTGCTTCTAGGTGGTAATGTTCGGGGTGTTTCAAATCTGCAGTTACTGAATGAGGTGGTAGAAGATTCTCTCTGCGTCATGGAGCTTGATTCTTGGCAGCTACAGGGATTTGGGTGGGCCAGCATCAGTCCGCAGATTGCAGTCTTTACCAACTTCATGGAAGATCACCTCAATTATTATATGAGAGGTGGCAAGTCCAAGGAGGAGGCTATGGAGTTATATTTTTTGGATAAGGCGCAGATATTTTTGCATCAGGAAGAGAGTGGTGTCTTGGTAACTACTCCAGAAGTTTTTACACGTGCCCAAAAACTGCCAGGTACGATTGGACAAGAAGTCATTTTGGCTGATGCTTCGGTACTACCAGAAGACATGTTGCTTGCCATGCCAGGCGAACACAATCGTCTCAACGCTGCCTTGGCGTACGAGGCATTGCGAGCACTTGGTCTGACAGAGGAAGAAATCTTCACTGGACTCGCTACGTTTTCGGGAGTAGAAGGACGTCTCCAGCTCGTACTGACCACCGAATCCGGAGTCAAAATTTATAACGACAACAATGCCACTACTCCGCAAGCAACCACTGTCGCACTCAAGGCACTAGCTAAAGAAAGTAAAAATATCGTACTTATCGCTGGAGGTGCCGACAAGAATATTCCATTGGAGGAGTTGGTGAACACAATTGGGGATGTTGCCAAGGTAGTAGTCCTTATTCCTGGTAATGGTACTGACCGACTTACTACATTGTTGGCTGAAGTTGGTATTGAAGCGGTGGTAGTTGAGAGTCTCGAAGCGGCATTAGAAGAAGCTGTGCTGGCAGCTGAGCTTGGTGATACTATTCTTTTTTCACCAGCCTTCGCCTCTTTCTCCCAATACACTAATGAATACGAGCGCAACGATGAATTCATGACACTCATTAAAAAATACGCCCCACAAGAATAGAGCAAGA
>CAIMDH010000097.1 GCA_903839715.1 uncultured bacterium | reverse complement strand
TTTTAGAGATAAGTTACCAGACACAGACACGCCAAATTGAGAAACGTCGGTACAAAGAGCGTGACGAACGAATCATAACGGAAATTGAAATTACAGTAAAAAGTGATCGCAATGTAATAGGGTATCAGAATGTTGTGCGCAATTTAGGATGGCGTGTTTATGTGAGCAATGATTTGGAGTTGACTTTGAGCGAGTCTGTAATGGCTTACCGTTCAGAGTACCTAATTGAGCACAATTTTGCGAGGCTCAAGGGTAAAACTCTTGGTCTAACGCCAATCTATATCAGTGACGATGATAGGGTCAAAGGACTAGTTCGTCTATTGAGTATTGGCTTGCGTATAATCTGTCTATTGGAGTTTAGTGTACGTAAAGCATTGAGAGAAAGTGGAGAAAAGCTTTCTGGTATTTATAAAGGTAATCCAAAACGTGCTACATCTAGACCTACTACAGAAATGATGCTCACTGCTTTTGAAAATGTTACCTTGAATGAAGTTAATGTGAACGGTGTAAAGCATCTTTGCTTAACACCGTTGAAGTCGGTTCAAGAAAGAATTTTGAAGCTGATGGGCTTCACACCAACGATCTATTTGGTTCTTACTGGGTAATTTGAGGAACTGGTTTTGAAATGAGCGAACCCCGAGTCTTTGGTTTGTTGATATATAGATTTCCAGAAAAACAATTTGGAATTTGCTCACCAATAAAGCTAGCAACCACAGGGCTTCTTGTGTGTTGGTTTTCCAAAAACATTATCTGGAAAACTATAGAAGAGAATGGAGGAGCATTTTCACCTATTCTCCACTTTGCACTGATCATAGCGGATTTATATAGTGAATATAAACCGACATTTCGCACTTTTTGACCCTGTTTTTCATATTTATAAAAAATACATCATATTGATATATTGTGTGTAAATTTTTATGGTTGAATATGACTACACTTCCTACTATATAGGCAGCATATCATGTGCAGGTTTTGGTTTCACCGATAAAAACTGGGAGGAAGTCATGGGAGTATCCGTTGTTAATCATGCAAAGACACTGGTGTTGGATCATTTAGGACTTGTGGCATCTGTAATAATGGATCTAGGTATTGTAGAAAAAATTGATGCACGGTTACCAATAGCGAACAGTGCTAAAGTATCTATGGGACAGCGTGCATCAGCGATGATTCTCAATGGACTGGGTTTTCTGAATGATAGGCTCTATCTTGTACCACGGTTCTTTCGCAACAAGCCTTTAGATCGTTTAATTGGTACAGGAATCCAAGCGGAGGATCTTAATGATGATGCTCTTGGCCGTTTTTTAGATGCAGTATCTGATTACGGTACGAGTAATTTATTTGCTGAGATTGCTTTTGAGATTGGTGTTGAACAGGGGTTGTTAGGAAATTCGGCTCATCTTGATACGACAACGTTTTCGTTATACGGTGAATATTTGGACGACGATGTTGTGGTCGAGGGATCGACACAAAGTGTGAATAGAGTTGAAGCCAATGCTGCGACAGATACTTGTATGATAGAAGATCGTGATGTGATGAAAGAGCTTATTATGGCTAAGGAAATATCTGCGGATAGCAATCATGGGGTTTCATCTCCTCCAGTGATCACCTATGGCCATTCTAAGGATCATCGGCCTGATCTGAAGCAGGT
>CAIMDH010000096.1 GCA_903839715.1 uncultured bacterium | reverse complement strand
ATGAGACCATTATGAACTATATTGAAAACCAAGACGACGAGATTGAAGATCGTGGTGATGGGTTTAGTATTCACGGGTTTTAACCCGAGAAACGAAACTACCGGCTTGAAGCCGGTAGTAGTTCATCAAAATACAGCCATGTATATAACTCGTCATAAAATATGCTTGCAAAAAGTCCTTTTCTATGTTCTTATATAAGAACTAATGCACTTCGCAGTTGCCATTAGTCTGTGACCCGAGGATCCTCCTCCCGGAGGTTGCAGCCTTCACACCCGATCTGTCAGATATGTCTGGCTGATCGGGTTTTTTTATGTATCTATCATTTTATGAATCACTTAGAGTGGCATACAATAGAGTGATGAAGCGCTTGTTATTGTTTGACACAACACTATTTAGTTTTGCTCAGCACCATTGGCTGACCATTGCTTTTTTGCTTGGTTTTGTGACTGACTTTTTATTGCTAAATCGGATTGATGACACCTTTGATAACTCCGTACTCTTTTTTTATGTCATGCTTGCTTCAGTATCGTTGTTACTTTTTTATGTGGGTGTATCAGAAAAAGTATCGGGAACAATAGGTGCCTTTTTGCGTAAAGGTATGCCAATCTTGATGCAATATTCTTTCGGAGGTCTCCTCTCGGGGATGCTCATTTTTTATGGACGTAGTGGCGACTTATTTGTAAATGCGCCATTTCTGCTACTTATCATCGGCGTTATCATAGCTAATGAATTGGTGAAGAAACGTTCTAATCGTTTGTTGTATAACCTGGTGGTGTACTTCATTGGATTATTGTCGTATCTAGTACTAATAGTGCCAGTTATGATTGGTGAAATGGGGGATGTGATTTTTGTTGGGAGCGGAGTATTGGCGTTGGTGTGTATGTATTTCTTGCTCAAGATATTGGGATATATCATTCCGCACTATCTCGTGCTCGAAAAGCGGTATATCGTATTTACCATTGGTAGTCTCTACGCTTTTTTCAATGTTTTGTACTTTCTGAATATGATTCCTCCGATACCACTCTCGCTCACTGAGCTTAGTGTGTATCAAGAAGTTGAGCGAACCGCTACCGGCGGCTATCGTATTACTAAAGAGCATCAGCCGTGGTGGCGTGGTCAGTTTTCGGTACTGCCACCAGTGTTCCACCCTAGTACAGCTGGCGTTGCGTACTGTTTTGCGCGAGTATACGCACCGACTAGTTTGAAGACGGAGATTGTTCACCGTTGGGAATATTATAATGAGACAGAAGGATGGATAACAAGATTTACGCAGCCATACACAGTGTCGTGGGAAAACAAAAATGGCTATCGGGGGTATACAATGACCAAAAATTTGGTTGAGGGAAAGTGGCGTTGTGGCGTAGAGACTGTGCGTGGTCAGGTGTTGGGGAGAATGACATTTATTGTCGATAGTAGTACGGAGTCAACTAGTCTCGTGACAGTTGTCGAATAATTGGGTATTCTACGGACACTATGGATGAAGTATTAAAAACCGCCGTCTCCGAAACTCTCGCCAAACTCGGATTACCACCGGCCACTTTTACTATAGAGCATCCTGCTGATTTGGCACATGGTGACTATGCATGTAACGTGGCGATGGTGGTTGCCAAAGCGGCGGGCAAAGCACCGCGGGTGGTAGCGGAGGAGCTGGCGTCAGCACTGGCCGGACAGATTCCGTATGTCGAACGTATTGAAATAGCCGGCCCAGGATTTTTGAATTTTTATCTGACGCGCGACTTTTTTACTGCTGAGCTTGAGCGGGCAGTGGCACAAGGTGAGATATGGGGAAGGAACGAGACCTGGGCAGGAAAGAAGGTGCTTGTGGAGTATACAGACCCCAACCCATTTAAAGAATTTCATATTGGTCATTTGTTCACTAATGCTGTCGGAGAAAGTATCGCACGTCTTTTTATGATGAACGGCGCTTATACTAAACGTGTTAATTATCAAGGTGATATTGGGCTACATGTAGCGCATGCAGTGTGGGGAATGCAGCAACTCGGCATCGATAGTGATGGTGATTTTTCGGCACGTGAGCTTGGCAAAGCGTACGCTCTCGGTGCTACTTCTTATAAAACCAACGAAGTGGCAGCGGCTGAGATTCGGACTATCAATAAGGCTATCTACGAACGATCTGATGCTGCTATTACAGCGCTGTATGACGCGGGACGAAAGGTGTCTCTAACATATTTTGAAACTATTTACGAAATTGTCGACACACAATTCGATGAGTACTTTTTTGAAAGTGAAACTGGGCCAAGAGGCAAGGAGTTAGTTTTGGCGCATTCGGACATCTTTCCTGAGAGTGACGGAGCGAGAGTTTTTGTGGGTGAAGACTATGGCTTGCATACGCGTGTATTTCTAAATAAAGAAGGTCTGCCTACCTACGAAGCCAAAGAGTTGGCGCTCGCAAAACTAAAAGAAGAACGCTTGGGTCAGTACGACTGGTCAGTGATCAGTACTGCCAATGAAGTCAACGAATATTTTAAAGTCCTCAAAAAAGCAATGAGTTTTGTGTATCCTGAGTTGGCCGTAAAGACTGAACATATTGGTCACGGTACGGTACGGCTCACTTCCGGAAAAATGTCTTCACGGACCGGGGATGTAATTACCGCTATTGATTTTATTGATGAGGTGGCTATTGCTGCATCCGCTAAGATGGCTGAAGGTGGTGTGACAGAGCCTGATGCGGTACTAGCTCGTAACGTTGCTATCGCCGCTATCAAGTACACCACACTGCGCGGAAGTATTCTCCAAAATACTATTTTTGATAAAGAAAAAGCCTTATCATTTGAAGGTGATTCTGGTCCGTATTTGCAATACACACATGCGCGTATCACGAGTGTGTTGAAGAAGGCGCGCGAGGCGGGACTCGAGAGTGGGGTAGCTTTAGCTCCAGAGACTCCCTATGTGTTGGAACGGGTGTTATATCGATTCCCTGAGGTGGTAAAAGCGGCACTAGTCGAACGTGCTCCTCATGCCGTAACCGGGTATTTGACAGAACTTGCGGCTGCCTTTAACACGTTTTATGCCCACGAAAAAATCGCTGACAAAGAAGACACCTACGCACCATACAAAATTGCCGTCGCCGAAGCAGTGAGGACAACTCTCAAGAATGGTCTCTGGATACTTGGTATCATTGCACCGGACGAGATGTAGGTAAAAGCCACCCGCCAGGGTGGTTTTTACGAAAGGGGCTTGTATTTAATGTGTGATTCCAGTACTATCTTTCACCTACCTGCGATGGTCGCTGGTAAAAAACTAGTAGGAGATACGTAATGCCGAACCGTTTAGTTGTTGTTTTCTTGCCTATCAACACAAGTCGGAATCCAAACCCACAACCAATCACCCTTGCTCGCGGTAATTTCAAAAATTTTGCCGCGCTCAAGGAGTCGTGTGCTGGACGCATGCCTGAAGAGCTCACTCAACCAGAAAGTTCCGGGCACGTGTTTGTCGGACGGGAATATGATTCCTGGATGAAAAACCTTGTTCGTTTTGGTGCCCATGCCGATCATTGGCAAGGTACAAAGAAATCCGGTTCGTTCGAGGACTTTCTCAAACCGCACCTGGAATCGTTCTTGTCAACAAACATAAAGACTGAAGAAGTCATGTTGACTTAAAAGCCGTTTGTTCTTTAACTAAACCACCCAACCAGGGTGGTTTTTTTACTTTCTGATACTTGTATTTATTCTGTGAGTGCCGTACTATCTTTCTTCTATTGGCGATGGTCGCCAGTAGAACATAGGAGAAATAAAAATGTCCAATCGTCTGTGTGTGATGTTCTTGCCTGCGGTTAGTGCAGGAAATCCAGATCCAAAAGTTTTCACGGTCGCTCGTGGTAATTTCAAATGTTTTTCAACACTGTGGCTATCATGCGCGCTCAGCTTGTCTGCTGAGCTCAAACATCCGCAGGGCTCCGGACATGTGTTTGTTGGTCATGAAAATGATTCCTGGATAAAAAATCCCTCTCGTCATGCATCAACTGCCAAGCTTTGGCAAGGTACGATGAAATCCGGTTCGTTCGAGGACTTCCTTAGACCACATCTGGAATCGTTCCTTCCAGAACTGGCCGAAGCCGCTGTACCAGCCTAAAAACCGTCTGTTCTTTAACCAAAAACCACCCACTTTGATCTGGGTGGTTTTTTATGGGTCAGTTCGTCAAAAATATATAGGGTGAATACATATGTACTATTTAAATAACAAATAGAAGAAAAGGGTTAGTCGCTTGCGACTAACCCTTTTTCAAACAACCGATAGAGCTCCTTCATTAATTTTACTATCGATAAAACGTGGGGGATGAGGCCGATGTTGTCCGCACTCGGAGTGGTGGTCAAAAAATACAGTTACCCGAATGTGGGGAAAGCGTTTTTGTACTACTAGGGCGAACCTCATACAGGCATCCTCCAGCTGAGTTTCGTTGTAGCCAACGAAACTAGCAGCTGCGCAGTGGCTGTGTGCCGTGATTACGATTCGAGTGGGAAACTTAATCGCAACCATGGTGTCAATACTTCTGTGTAGAACTTCCGAAGTCTTCCCACCATCATCAGTGGTGATAGAAAAGAGTTCGGGAGCGATCGGTCCACCAGGTAGACTGATCGGGTGTACAACGTAATGACTAAATTCTTTTGGGACTTGAATTCTCCCATCAGAACAACGAACTAGAACCAAGTGTTCTTTTCCTGACATCATAACTAACTCCTCTTTGCGATTGTGGTTGGGGGCGAGAACTAAACTATACCGTTGCAAATACTACTCTTCATATTATTTTTGACAAGGGGGTTTACGGTGAATAACTTATAGAGACGAAAACAGTTGGCACGAGAATAGGCTTGAAAAGTGATAAAAGTGTGTTATTGTGTGAGCCGTACAACAAAAGGAGTTCTTATGGAGTTCGCTAAGGCTGTTGAAAAGCTCATCGCTCGTTTGTTTAGAAGTAAGTTTGAGGGCTGTGCTACTGCAGTCGCAGACGAAGTAAAGGAGCGAGTACGTTTTAGTTAAATTTTGACCCCAAAAGAGGTCCCACCACTGCTCGTTTTAACGGGCAGTTTTCTATTTTCAGAATGCGTTTTTATGCTATGATGCCATTACGTGTCTGATATGCACGTTTATTATTTATGTCTGATATGCATAGCACCGTCAGAAAATAAGTACTTTATTTTCTGGCGTGTAAATTAATTTTATGTCTAAAAAAATTAATCGTGAAAACGATACTGTTGAATTAGTATCTGCAGTTACTAAGTCTGAGGTGTCACTTCGAGAAGAGGAGATTCAGGCCTTTTGGGAAGCTAATGATATTTTTAATAAAAGCGTAGCGCTACCTGGTGGTGGGGAGAGTAAGGGGGACTTTGTGTTCTATGATGGTCCACCGTTTGCGACCGGTACCCCGCATCACGGGCATATTTTGGCCGGTACCATCAAAGATGCCATTCCACGTTTTTGGACGATGAATGGATTTCGGACAGAGCGCAAGTGGGGCTGGGATTGCCACGGCTTGCCACTTGAGAATCTAATTGAAAAAAAACTCGGCCTGGCTAACAAGCGAGACATCGAGGAGTACGGTATCAAGAATTTTAACGAAGCTGCGCGCGCTGCTGTGATGGAGTATGCGTCTGACTGGAAAAAAGTGATGCCCCGCATGGGACGATGGGCTGACATGGAAAATGATTATAAGACGATGGATAGCACCTACACTGAAAGTGTATGGTGGGTTTTTAGTGAATTACACAAAAAGGGTTTGGTCTACGAAGGGTTCAAGAGTATGCACCTGTGTCCACGTTGCGGAACGACCCTCTCTAATTTTGAGGTCAACCTTGGCTATAAGGACATCAAGGATATTGCAGTCACGGTAAAGCTGCCGCTTTTGGATGAGTCTGGCAAAGTCACAGATACCT
>CAIMDH010000095.1 GCA_903839715.1 uncultured bacterium | reverse complement strand
GTATGGCAAAAGGAAATGATATGCGTAAGGAGAAGAAGAAGCCAAAGAAGGATAAGGAAGTAAAAAAATAAACAAAAGCGGTCGCAATGCGACCGCTTTTGTTTTGAAAAATTTTAGACATATTTCTTATTCTGTCAAAATAGTGTATGGTACTGTCCTATGTCACGCAGTGATGGAATTATTGTTTTTAAAGATGTGTCGTACGAGTACGATGCTACACGCCCAATTTTGAAAGAGGCTAGTTTTGTAGTGCGTCGTGGCGCCAAGCTTACTTTGATGGGACAGAACGGTGCTGGAAAGAGTACTATTTTTTCATTAATTACACGCGACCGTCATCCTGATGAAGGTGATATCAATATCGAACCTCGTACTACTATCGCAATTTCAAGGCAAATTATTCCGCGCGCTGAACTTACTCTCACTGTCCGAGCTTTTTTCGAACAATGTTTTAGCGAAAAGGTGTACGATATTGATCCAAAGATTGATGCGGTGTTGGAAATTGTAAATCTCACTCCAACCGAGAAGATGCGTGAAACTTTTAAGGAACGAGTCATCGGTAGTTTTTCTGGTGGGCAGCAAGCGCGTCTACTTTTGGCTCAAGCTCTTATTCAAAACCCAGACGTACTCTTACTAGACGAACCAACCAACAATCTGGACGTAGCAGGTATTGAACACCTCACTATTTTCCTTAAGGAGTATCCAAAGACAGTGCTGGTTATTTCCCATGATGCCGATTTTTTAAACTCCTTTACTCATGGTGTGTTGTATCTCAATACGCAACGTCGGCAAGTAGAACAGTATAATGGTAACTACCACGCGGTAATAAAAGACATTGCTGCCCAAGTAGAGAAGGAGCAACGTGAAAACGCACGTCTAGCTAAAGAGATTCAAGCAAACAAAGATAAGGTTAACTATTTTGCGGCAAAGGGCGGTAAGATGCGCTTGGTAGCAAAGCGTATGCGTGATGAGATCGAAGAGGCAGAGGAAAATAAAGTCGACGTGCGTAAGGAAGATAAGACTATTCGTCCATTTACAATCGATCCACACGATGATATTCCATTAGAAGTAGTGAAACTTTCTTCAGTTACAGTTATTAAAAACCACGAGCCAAAAGAAGTTGAGTGTGAGGTGGTGCTGAAGCGGGGTATGCACCTGCAGATTATTGGACCAAACGGTATCGGAAAGACAACTCTTCTTGAAAAGTTGGCATCAGGTCATGCTAAGGGTGAGTATGTTTCACCGGGAGTAAAGATTGGGTATTATCGACAAGACTTCTCTAATCTTGATTTTGATAAAACTGTATTTGAGACGCTTATGGACTCAATGCAGCGTAAGGTAGAAGAAGAGATGCGTGGTATTGCAGCAGGCTTCTTACTCTTTGGAGATGTGATGAAGACTAAGGTAGGAAATCTCTCCGAAGGACAGAAAGGATTGATTGCGTTTGCAAAATTGACGATGGAAAAGCCGGGCCTCCTCATTCTTGACGAGCCGACCAACCATATAAACTTCCGTCATATTCCGGTGATTGCTAAAGCACTTCATGATTTTAAAGGAGCAATGATATTAGTTTCCCACGTACCCGATTTTGTGGAGCAGATACGAGTGGATGAGGTGTTGGATCTAGCAAAAGTGCGAAAGTAAAAACAGTGGTACAAACACAGGCGGCCCCTTTGGGGCCGCCTGTAGGTCTCTTTCCAATCGATGGTGGTGTAGGTAAAACCTTTCAGTTAACTGAAAGGTTTTTTAGTCGCTGGCGAGGAGGTTGATTGCTTCGGTCACTTTTTTCTCGCGTTCTGCTTTTGGGAAGATATCGCAGTGGTGAATGTGGGCGAGTACGTACTGTTCACTAGTGCGCTTTAAGGCAGCTCTGGCAGCTTTGATTTGAATAATAAAATCTCGACAATCTTCTACTGTGTCGTCTTCAAGCATAACCTTGAGGGCACGAATTTGGCCCTCGGCCCGATTGAGGCGGTTGTATAAATTTTTTTTAGTGGTGTCATCCATATATATAGCCTACCACAAAGGACAGTTGTGGTCTTTACAGTATATACCCCCTGGGGTATATTGTATAGTATGAAAAATTTAGTTCGTATTCTGTATATTGATCGTATGCTGTTATTCCTTCTTGTTCTCGGGGTGCTGGTGGGGTTTACTTTTATTCAGTCAGACACTGCTGTTGAGGATACAGTACCTGAAGTATCAGTAGCTTCAGCACCAGCAAAACATACCGCTACTATCGCCTACCCGGCTGCAGGCTTGGTCGAGGCAGGGGAGTCGGTTACATTGTATGCAAAACGTTCTGGCTTTGTGGAACGGATTTTGGCTACTGAAGGTGATGTGGTCGAAGCCGGAGCGACAGTGGTTTTAGCCGTTGATCCAGTGACCAAGTCTCGTCTCGCGGTGCAAGATGAGGCGGGAGTTTTAACTATTTTAAAAGCGACAAGTGCCACTGTCGGCGCCGACCAGCAAGAAACGGTTGCAACTATCGGCTATGATCAGTCGGTTGCGTCGTCTACGCTGAGTAACGCCGCCAGTATCGCGCGAGCAGAAGCTGCTAAGAAAAAACTTTTAGTTACATTGGCACAGGTTGAAGCTGTAGTACCACAAGTGTTGCGTTTTGTGCAAGACAACAAGACACTGTTTACAAGCACGAGCATGGATTTGTATACAGAAGTCGTTGAAGCATTTTATAAACAAGAACCAAATTATTTGCGGATTGGTCAAACTTCTTCTGGAGAAGCCGAGGCGTTGCTCATGCAAGTAGCAGAAGTCAAAAATTCCTCATCCAGTGAAATGCTGGCAGTAGCTGAAGCAGTGCAGGTGCAACTTGGTATACTGAGTGAATTGTATGCACGTTCGGAAAGTGAGTTTTTTGATAAAGATGAACTCGCCAGTACTGCGCTCGAACTTTCAGTGTATTCTGAATTACGCACATCGCTTGCCACGCTTTCAACTCAGGTCGTGGCATCTATTGATGCCGCCTCTGCTCTGCAAAGTGGGCAGAACATAAATGCGGTGACTACTACAGCCGGTGTTGCTTCGGCTCAAGTGGGTAAAGATACTGCCACGTCACTTCGTGATATTACCGCCCAGATTGAAAATGCAACAGAACGACTCTCGTCCGCTGAATTGAATGTGTTAGTAGAAGAAATTGGACTAGGGGTAAGTGCCGCACCTTTTGCGAGTGTAGTAACTGAGGTGTATGTAGATCAAGGTCAGTATGTTGAGGCGGGGCAACCGCTTGTGCGACTCAGTGGTAGTGGATCACAAGAGATAAAAATAAAACTTAGTGGGGCAGCCACTAGTCTGCAAGTAGGTGACGTGTTCATGGTTGGTAATAAGACGGTGGGTGTGATAGATCGGATAGTTCCAGTATTGGAAGCTGGTAGTGCTACTGCATACATTGCTTTTACTGAGCCACAGACAGTTGGGTCAGTGGTGCGTGGCGAACTTATGGTGACGGTAGGGGCGGGGCTTTCGACTATCAATCGGGACTATATGGCTTTTGATATTAGTGGCCCGTATGTAGTGACTCGAGCTGGTGAAAAAATTTATCTAAAAATTGTGCATGACAACGGTGCAGAGTTGGTTGTGAAAGGTGAGCGAGCAATAAATGAAGAATTAGTACCGGCGTTTGGTATTCGTCTGTAAATATGTATGGTAAATAATTTTATTGCAGCCATCAGCCATTTCTTTGCGGAGAATAAGTCGTTGTCGTACTTGCTCTTAGTATCAATTGCGATATTTGGTGCAGTGTCATTTATTGCTATGCCCAAGCAATACAATCCAGAAATCGTTCGTCCAGCTTTTGTGATTTCATTTGCGTACGAGGGTGCGACTCCAGAAACTACGTTAAACCGCGTTGGGTATGAGTTGGTACAGAAATTGCAAGTGGTGCCGGGGATAGAAGATATCTATACCAAAATTATGGACGGTTCTACGGTGATGAGTACGGTGATGTTTGAAGTAGGGTATGACAAAGCTCAAGCAAAAGTCGACCTTCTTACTCAGCTACAAAGTCATAGTTATTTGGCTGGTGGGGCAGTGACAAATCTGCGTATCGCTGAGATAAATCCTGAGACTATCCCTGTAATGCAGATTGTGTTTAGTAACTCTGCCGCCACTCCAGCCGAGGTACGTGAACAAGTGTTGGGATTGCGTGAAGCGTTGCTTACTGTGCCAGACGTGAGCGATTTATCTGTTGTCGGTGGAGAAAATTCGGTGGTTTTGGTAGAGGTGGATCCTGTGGCAATGTTGGCCCGAGGTGTGTCAATAGACATGGTTGAAACAGCGCTTACTTCTGCTTCGCTTCGTGTTTCAGGCGGTGATGTCGAAGGCAATACTGGAGCAGTGCGAGTGGTGCTCGAGGCTGCAGCCACAACAGTGAGCGAGCTTAGTGAATTAATGATTACTCCAGAGGTAAAACTCCGTGAAGTGGCGACCGTGTATGAGGGTGCAAGTCCTCAGCGTTCTTATACATGGTATGCAAGCAAGACAGTAGCTCCAACGGAAGTTGTGATGTTGGCAGTTTCCAAGCGTGAAGGCAGCAGTGCTCCTGTCGTTACGACAAAAGTTAAAGAGACGCTTGATGCCGAGCTGGCAACATCTCCATTCAAAAATTTATCATACGAGATAGTGAGCGATGACGGCGCGGTGGCCGCGAGTGAAATTAGTGGGCTTACCTCAAATCTCATAAGTTCAATTTTGATTGTGGGCGCGGTGCTCTTTTTGTTTCTTTCAACCAGAGCCGCTCTCGTTGTCTTGATTACCGTACCTCTGACATTTTTGTCCGTCCTTGGTATCGGTCTTTTAGCAGGAGAGAGTATGAATCGTATTACTCTTTTTGCTCTCATCCTTTCACTTGGTCTTCTTGTTGATGCGGCGATTGTGGTCGTCGATAATATCTACGATCATCTCAAGCGTGCCTATGCGGCAGGACTAGTAGTGAGTTTGCCCAAGGTGGCGGCGGGAGCGGTGCGCGAAGTTGGAGTCGGTCTTGTACTCTCAGCCCTCACTTCAGTCGTTGTATTTTTACCAATGAATTACATCACCGGCATGATGGGCCCATACATGGGCCCGATTGCCTTTTTTGTACCGATGGCGCTCATCGCTTCTTTAGTGATTGCGATTGTGCTTACGCCATTTATTGCTATCAAGTTACTTCAGCATGATGAAAAAGATAATCTAGTCAGTGCATTTTTTAGGCGTCAACTTGAAGCATTGACAATTTGGTACACCGGATTACTCCATAAGATTGCCTACCAGGCCAGCTTCCGAAAAAAGCTACTTGGCTCAGTGCTGGTGGTTTTCTTACTCTCACTTATACTCCCGGCTTTTGGCTTGGTGCATTTTCAGATGTTACCAAAAGCCGACCGTAATCAGTTCTATGTGTATATCGATGCACCAGCCGGGACAAGTCGAGATGAAACAAATAATTTAGCAAAAGCCGCGGCCGATGTACTGACATCACATCCCGAAGTGGAGACGGTTGAAGCATTTGTGGCAGGGGCGCCTATTGTTGATTTTAACGGACTCTTCAAGGGCGCACCTGGGCGAATGGAAAAAGACCAGGCTACATTACGGGTGGACCTTACTTCGACCAATGTCCGTGATATTAGTTCTACTGCTATAGCGAGCGAGGTGCGTGCGTTATTTAAAAATGAACTGGGTCGAAAGGCAGACTTTGTACGAATAATGGAAGAACCACCTGGACCACCAGTGGCAGCTACCTTTGAAGCAAAGCTCTCTGCACCCGATAGTGTGGTGCGTGAAAAATTGCGTCATGAACTACAAGTGGTACTCGGAGAGATAAGGGGAATAGTAGATAACTACGCTAGTGCTGACGCTCCGGTGGAGGAGGTAGTATACACACTTAGTCGAGAGTCTCTTGCTGTGGGTGGAGTATCAGGTGAGCAGGTGATAGATTGGTATCTTTTGGCGAATGCACCAAAGCAGCTAGGTGAATATGTGGCCGGTCAGTCAGCAGAACGAAAGGGATTGTATCTGACTTTACCAGTCGCGTATCGCGATTCTCCGGCGGGACTTGAAACTATTCCACTTAGAACTCAAAATGGTAATGAGACAGTGCTCGGCGCCCTACTTCACAAGGAATACAGTTCGCGTACAAATGCACTCTACTTGGAGCAGACAAAGACAGTCGAGTATGTTACGGCTGAGATCGAAGGACGGTCAATTGTGTATGTAATGATTGAACTGCTAAAAACTATTATTAATGAGGGACTGCCGTCTTTTACAATAACAGAATGGAGTCTTTTTGACATGACGCTAGAAACTGAAGAGGGAGCAATAGCTACTATCACTTGGGGCGGGGAATGGGAGATGACACTGGAGAACTTCCGTGACCTCGGTATTGCGATGGTGGTGGCACTGTTCTTAGTGTATGCCGTCTTGGTGGCACAGTATGGTTCGTTTGCTATACCGGGGTATATCCTTACTACGGTTCCTTTAGGATTAATCGGTATCTTTTCTGGCTTCTTGTTTCTCGATCAGTTTTTCGGTATTTACCTAACCGCGACCGCTCTTATCGGCTTTATTGCCCTCATTGGTATTGTAGTTAACAATGCGATTATTTATCTTGAGTACGTGGAACAAGCACTTGCTGAAGGGACAAGTTATGCCGATGCGCTTATTGCGGCGGGAGCAGTGCGTTTGCGTCCGATTCTTCTCACTTCACTTACGACGGTGCTTGGTAGTTTGACAATTGCGAGTGATCCGGTTTGGTCAGGACTGGCGTGGTCGTTTGTTTTTGGACTTTCACTCTCTACGGCACTGACATTAGTCGTCTTTCCAGCTATCTTGCTCCACTTTAAAGATGAGAGTAGTATGGAAAGTATATAAAAGTAATTTCTCAAACATATGTTTACACTCACTGTAAAAAATCAGGCCGAAAAAGTAGCTCTGGCTGATATTCCAGCATTACGCCGATCATTTGCGGTAGCTAGTCTAATGATTGTGATTGGAATTGCTCTTGCATAAAACATCCATGGGGCGTTTCTCATTTTGCCACTATTAGTCAGTGTAGGAATGATGTTTTCCGCACTTTCAGGCTGGTGTCCAATGGCCGTACTGATGGAGAAG
>CAIMDH010000094.1 GCA_903839715.1 uncultured bacterium | reverse complement strand
TTATTGACACTCCTGGTCACATCGACTTTACAGCAGAAGTAAAGCGTTCAATGCGTGTCCTTGACGGTGCGGTGGTGGTATTTGACTCTGTAGCCGGAGTAGAACCACAATCAGAAACTAACTGGGGCTACGCCGACGAAGCTGGTGTGCCACGTATTTGTTTCATCAATAAGATGGACCGTCTTGGTGCTAGTTTTGAAAAGTCATACCAATCTATTCTCGATCGTCTTTCAAAGAAGGCAGTTCGTATCCAACTTCCATGGGGATCTGAAGACCAACTACAAGGAGTGGTAGACCTTATTCGCATGAAGGCCTTCGTGTTTGAAGGTGAAATGGGAACAGTTGTACGTCCAGTTGATATTCCAGCCGAACTTCAGGCTGATGCTGAGAAGTACCGTGCAGAACTCATTGAGCGTGTAGTTGAACATGATGACGTTCTTATGGAGGCGTATCTATCAGGTACTCTTCCAACTGATGAAGAGCTAAAAACAACTCTCCGTAAGGCAGTGCTAGCAAACCAGCTTTTCCCAGTAATGACTGGTTCTGCGCTCAAGAATATTGGTGTACAGCTGGTACTTGATGCGGTGGTTGATTATCTTCCAGCACCAACCGACCTACCTCCAATCAAAGGAATTAATCCAAAAGATGAGAGTGACATCACTCGTCTTCCTGATGATAGTGAGCCTTTCTGTGCGCTTGCCTTTAAACTTCAGACTGACCCATTCGTTGGACAACTTACTTTCTTCCGGGTGTACTCAGGTGTAGTAAAGGCGGGAAGTTATATCTATAACTCAACTACTGGTGAAAAGGAACGCCTAGGTCGTATTGTTCGACTTCAGGCTGACAAGCGAACTGAAATCGAAGAAGTATATGCTGGAGAAATTGCAGCAGGAGTAGGATTGAAGGAGGTAAAGACTTCACACACACTCTGTGATGAAGCAAATCCAATTATTCTCGAGCAGATCAAGTTCCCAGAACCAGTGGTGGCGCTCCGTGTCGAACCAAAGACCAAAGGTGACCAAGAGCGAATGGGTGTAGCCCTCAAGAAGCTCGCTGACGAAGACCCGACCTTCAAGGTATCAACCGATGAAGAGACAATGGAAACCATTATTGCGGGTATGGGAGAACTCCACTTGGAAATTCTCGTTGACCGTATGAAGCGTGAGTTTAACGTTGAGGCAAACGTAGGCGCGCCACAAGTAGCGTATCGCGAAACTATCCAACGCGAAGCCGAAGCTGAATACAAATACGTTAAGCAGTCCGGTGGTCGTGGACAGTATGGTCACGTCAAGATTCGTATCCGTCCAATGCAAGAATTGAAATTGGCTGAAGGAAAGTCACTTGCCAAGAACATTACTCGCGAAGACCACTACGAATTCATCAACAACATCAAGGGAGGTGCGATTCCAGGAGAATTCATCCCAGCTGTAATGAAGGGGTGTAAAGAGGCAATGGCGCGAGGATTTGTGGCCGGGTACAAGATGGAGGACGTTTCAGTAGAGCTCTACGATGGTTCATTCCATGATGTTGACTCTTCAGAAATCGCCTTCAAACTTGCTGCTATCCATGCTTTCAAAGATGCGGCAGCTAAGGCAGGTGCCGTGCTTCTCGAGCCAGTTATGAAGGTAGAAGTACGTACTCCAGAACAGTTCATGGGTGATGTAAACGGAAATATTTCCAGTAAGCGAGGACAGGTGGAAGGTATGGATGATATCGGCGACAAGAAGGTGATTACCGCCAAGGTGCCACTTTCAGAAATGTTTGGATACACCAACATGCTCCGCTCAATGACTCAGGGTCGCGCTTCAATGATGATGGAATTCCACCATTACGATGTTGTACCACCAAACGTGGCGAACGAAATTAAGAAGACTCGTGGTATAAAAGATGTAGAGACAGAAGAATAAAACCTTCAGATACAAAAAGCACCCCACCTTGAGGGTGCTTTTTTGTTCCACCGCCATTCCGTTTGATTTTGATAAAAAGCGTGGTATAAATGTCTTGGGCAAAAGTTTGCCCTTTAGTGTTCCTTCTTTTAACAAATCACTGAGGAGTGAAAAAGTGTTGTCCGTTCAAAAAAAACTGTCTCTGTGCCCGTATGGTTTGCATCAGTCTTGGGCGCCCTTCCCGGCATCTAAGTACAAGCGAGTCGTTGTGTCGATTGTCTTTTTGACATCCTGCAATGAGTTGCTGCTGAAGCAAGACGAAACGGGAAAGTTCATTTTGCCTACTGAAAAATTCATAATCGGAAACCTGCTTTTGGGTGCTCCCGGTCGGGTCATTGCCAAGGAGTTTGGTGTTAATCCGGAAATGATGCTTGATGTGCGAAGTGGGCGGCAGATAAAAGTGCTTGGTTTACAAGCTAAAGAGGGTGGTGATTACGATGTCTTGATGACTGCGCCGGTTTTGCGGTTATCGTATTTACAAAAGCGCTACAAGACCTATGTCGAGCTAGTTTCTCAAGCTGAAGAGCCTGACTCGTCAATTTTGGTCGCAGCAAAAGCTTTTGGTTGGCAGCAGTCCGAATTGGCAACCGCCTAAGTCCCTAAAGGGGAGCTAGGCAGGTAAGGCGCATGAATTAAGTTCGTGCGCCTTTTATATTGTCAAAATTGCGTTATGAAACAGCGCTAACGACAGAACACTCCAAACATTATTTTGTAGTTTTCGTCGTCCTTGCAAATCTTTTCGTTTTGTTAAATTGTATAAATTAAGTAATTAAGTATACTTAAACCACATGTCTAAAAATCCATCCTACAATC
>CAIMDH010000093.1 GCA_903839715.1 uncultured bacterium | reverse complement strand
TGCTTTATAATTATTCTTTAACAACAGCTCTCAACTAAAATGAAATTTACTAAATTGTTTGCAGCTATCGCTATTACCGCTTCTCTTGTTGCCTGTGATACAGGTGCTCCACAAGATGTAGTAGACCAGAACATGACCACAAGCCGTCTAAATGCTCAAAAGAACGCTTCTAGCTACTACCCTGTCGTATATCCAGAAGGTAGCGTAGATGTTAAACTTGGTAAGCCGGTACGCATTCTGATGCAATCAGATAGCACAATTTCTAAGTTCTGTCGCAATGGTGATGGATGGGCTAGCGGAGATATTCAGTTTGAGACAGGTAAAACTCTCGCTGTTAAGTGTCAGACCAATGGTACTGGAAAAGGTATTAATGGTTGCATGACTAAATCAGAATTTGAGACCAAGACATACAAGGCCGAAGAAGGCGCTTGTCAAAACCTTGAAACCCTGGAAAAGTTCAAATGATTGATTTGATTCTAGGTATATTAGTGTGCGTTTTTATCACCCTAGGGTGGAAAATGAATACATGGTATCGCAAATACAAACACCCGCGTAATTTAACGGTAAAATAAGCGACTGATAATCGCTCTATGGTTGTTCGATTCAACCCGCAGGTACCAAATACGTCCTCCTAGTGTAATGGCTGCACTATGCTCTCCAAAAGCATCAGTCAAGGTTCGAGTCCTTGGGGCGACGCCAGAAATAATTTAATTGAAATTATTTCCTTAAAGTGTTATAATTATTCTTTAAGGAAATAAAATGAACAAATACATCGTAGCTTATATTTCTCTATTTGAGAATGTTTTAACACAGACCCTAGTTGAAGCGACTTCAGAAAGAGCAGCGATGCTAAAGTATCTGGAAGAACATCAAGATATTAATTTTGATGAACAAGAGCTGCTGGCTGCGGAAGGGGCTGACCAGATAGTTGACTACTGCTTCAATATGGATAGTCACATTTCAGTATATAAATTAGATTAACGCGGGAAATCAGGTGATGGTTCGCTCTCATAAGGCTGTTCCAGGGGTTCGAGTCCCTACCCGCAACCAACAACTTTTTACCTAGATAGGAAACTAAATGAAAGCTAAGAATGTAAAGCACGTCGAGGCAGTTGCTCGCAACCTAGAGTGGGCTAAATTGACCCCAGCGCAGCAATTGGCGCATCTTGACGCGTACGGCATGGTTGCCACAAAGCAACGAGCAAAGATTGCTGCTAAGATGAAAGCCTAACCAAATTTTGGAAAGTAATGCAGCGGGGTTGGTCCTGCGACTGGCCTTGAAAACCAGGTTCTCTTAATCGGGATGGGGTTCGACTCCTCTGCTTTCCGCCACTTAAAATAAGGATATTTAATGAAGAAATTAGTAATTGCCTCCATGCTGGCCCTGTCAGCTCTATCGGCCTCTGCCGCAGAAGTTGGCCTTAATAGTGTTTATGACACTACCTCTCAACGGTTCGGCGCTAGCGTAAGTGCAAAACTACCTGCCCCTGCAGGTTTTGCTATTGCCCCTGTAGCTACTATCACTAATGTGACAGACCTATACACTCGTTATGCAGTTGGTGCTTCCTTCGACGCATACAACTACAAAGGACTTACAGTTAGTGTAAATGGTGGTGGCCTATATCAGGACACTATTGGTAGCAATAACGGCTATGCCGCATATGTTGGTAGCAAGGTAGCTTATGCCCTTAATAAGTACGTCAACATGAATGTTGGCGTGGAACGAGTATTCGGACAGGATAAGATTGCAAGCAACAGCGGCAACGTGGCCTCTGTCGGCGTGTCTGTAAAGTTTTAATACATTAGCTACAGGGGAACACCGATAGCCTTTAGTAAGTTCTAGATACACTAAAGGCAGGCCCTGAAGGTAGGGCTAATCACAGGTTCGAGTCCTGGGTATTAAATATATTGTTGTATTACATTTTAGTAAATGTATGCTGGACGCGGCTTCAATGCCGCCAGCTCCACCAAGAACACACTAAGTGAAGCACACCTTTTAAACCATGCGGATTTGAGTTCCGAGGCTTAGTGTATTCCTGATGGGGCTGTCAGGTTTCGACAGCGTAAGATAGCGAGAATCACAACACGTCAGGCCAATGACGCTAAAACAGCAAATGAAAATAAACGCAAACGACACACAGTTCGCATTAGCTGCCTAAACGCATCTTAGGGTTCGCAGGGTTCCTCGTAACAGAATACCCTGCACTATATTACGTAAACACATTAGTAGTGCGCGCTGCAAAGATAGGCTGCGTCACCATTAGCATAGCGGGTGTGTTTCCGTAATATAGTAGGCTGGCCGAGTGTCTAGGCGTCTGGCTGCAACCCTTACAAGACTGGTTAAAATCCAGTGCCTACTTCCACCCAACCGAAGGACAACATGGCTAAAAATGATGATGGCGAATTTATTGAAGGTATTATGATGGGTAGTGTTAAAAACCCTATTAAGCCAAAAACTTTAGCCTGCTTGTATGAGTATTACATTTCGGGCAGTATTACTAGTCCGGAAAACTATATTGAGATATTTGACCAGATACGACATGCTAGAGAAGACGACGAGATTCGTATCTATCTCAATACATATGGTGGAGACCTATACACAGCAATTCAATTTATGAGAGTACTCAGCGAAACCAGTGCGTTAGTAACTTGTAGTGTTGAGGGCGCTTGTATGAGTGCCGGAACATTAATTTTCCTAAATGCAGATGTGTTTGAAGTCACGCCACATTCTAGCTTCATGATTCATAACTACTCCGGCGGTACAATGGGCAAAGGCTCAGAAATGCACGCACAGATTGTTCATGAGAAAAAGTGGTCTGAAAAGCTGTTCAAGGAAGTCTATGAAGATTTCCTAACGGATAAAGAGATTGACGAAATTCTGGCAGGCCGCGACCTTTGGATGGAAGTTGAAGAAGTGGCAGAGCGTATGAACAAACGTATTAAAGCTCGCCAAGAACTTGCAGAACTAGAAGAAGCAACGAGACCAGATGAACAGTGATAAAGTAATTATATCACTATTTGACTATTCAGGAAATTGGCC
>CAIMDH010000092.1 GCA_903839715.1 uncultured bacterium | reverse complement strand
GCTAGAGGCCCGTATCAAGACCTTGTGCTTGCAAAGAAAGGTGGTCTTGATGATGCTCGTTGGTTTAGAGTTGCTGAAATTCTTGACCTTAACTTTTATGAAGATATTCTTCCTATTGTCACTAAAGCCATTACTATGTTAGTTGGCAGGCGCAGTAAATAGTGCTACCCTCAAAGACAATATAAAGCCTTTATTATTTCTATGTCAGAACGAAACATTGAAGCAGATTTGCTCTCGCTACAAGAATTGCTGGGGGTAACTTTTAAAGATTCTACCCAACTACTGTCTGCCGTGACACATCGTTCATATCTTAATGAGCACAAAGAAGCGACTTGGGAACACAACGAGCGCTTGGAGTTTTTGGGTGATGCAGTGCTTGAGCTTGTGGTGACCGATTATCTTTTTTCTAAATACCCAGAAAAGCCAGAAGGGGAGCTAACTGCTATTCGAGCTGCGTTAGTTAACACTAATTCACTGGCAGCTGCCTCAGAAATACTTGGTGTAAATAAATATTTACTGATGTCTAAGGGTGAATCTAAGGACGAAGGTCGGGCGCGGCAGTATATTTTGGCTAATGTATTTGAGTCTTGTATCGGTGCCATATACCTAGATCAGGGGTATGACACAGCGCGTACATTTATTGCTGCACGATTATTTGGTAACACCGAAAATATTGTGAAGAAGCGCCTCTGGCAAGATGCTAAGAGTCGTCTTCAGGAATTAGCACAAGAGAGAGCATCGATTACACCGACCTACGATACACTTTCACAAGATGGACCAGATCACGATCGACTTTTTACGGTTGGGGTATTTTTGCGACACGAAAAAGTTGGTGAAGGAAAGGGGAGGTCCAAGCAAGAAGCTGAACAGCAAGCAGCTCAGGCAGGGCTCATGAACAAAGGTTGGGAAGATTAGAAAATCCCGCGGGCTTTTTTTTCCCAATAATGCACGGATAGTCCGCTGACGATAAAGTGTGCATGCTATACTGAATAGTATGAAATCTAGTCACATAGATAGGATGTTTATGAAGGGATTTACGCTCATTGAGGTAGTTGTGGTGGTGGGTATCATTGCTATTCTTGCTGCTGTGATAGGAGTAAATGTTGCAGATTCTGGTATGAAGTCACGTGATGCTAAGCGACAAGCTGACCTGCAGACTATGCAAAGTGCGATTGAGCTCTATAAAAATAAGTATGGACGGTACCCAGCACAATGTGCTACGTCTGGTACGTCTGCTGAAGGTTGGTCTGGACAGCTAGGTACTTACTATGAATGTACTGGTACTAATACCCAATACATCGTCGGCTTGGCTCCTGAATTTATTCCGGTACTACCCAAAGATCCAAAGCTAAATGGTCCCGCATCTGGATATGCGTATCGTGTAAATACTGCCGGTACTGTGTACAAACTGATGGCCCGGAGTACAGTTGAGTCTGAAAATGTGAACTGGGCACATAAATTTTCTAGTTGCAATGTTATTTCTGGACAAGGCGCATCAAATGATATTCTGTCTGGGGGGTGGTGTGTTACTGGTATATCTTGGAGTAGTAATAGTAAACCACCGCAGTGCGATGAAACAAATGCCATTTTCCAGAAAAGCTATGGCGTTTGGGGTGGTTTTGCGCCATTACTTAATCCAGGTCCTGATCCACTAAATCCATTAGCGAGTATTCCAGATCCTAACAAAAATAACAAAAAATACTACGCTGTTAGTGATACTACTACTGTAATTTGCAGGTAACTATAAGATATGAATATAAAACAAAAAACTGGATTTACACTGATTGAATTAATGGTAGTGATTTCTATTATCGGTATATTATCGGCTGTACTATACGCAAATTTTAGCGACGCTCGTGCACAGTCACGAGATAAAGTGCGTATGTCAGCACTAAAGGAAGTGCAGCTAGCCTTAGAATTTTATAAAGCCCAAAATGGGGTGTACCCAGCTCAAGGGTGTGGAACTCCGGGTTCTAATTGGGCAGGTAAAGGTCCCCATAGTGCTACTTGGGGGGCGCCCTGCGATATGTATATTACAGGTCTTGTGCCCGATTTTATTTCAAGTTTACCAACCGACCCGACTTCAGAATATGTAGACAATAAGGGTTATTTGTATATGACTAATACTTCTCGTACAGCATACAAATTATTGGCTCATAATGTGGTTGAAAAACTTCTAGTTACATCTTACGACGATGAATTTGCACGGTGTCCCATGTCCTACGGCACACTTTGGTGTGGTACTATTCCACAGTCAAATTCGTACGCTGTTTACAGTGCTGGAGCAGAAACATGGTAAGTGTAGCTTTATATAATGTATCTTAAAGAACTATCAATTACTGGATTTAAGTCATTTGCCAAAAAAGGCGAGCTGGAATTTTCTGCGCCAATTACAG
>CAIMDH010000091.1 GCA_903839715.1 uncultured bacterium | reverse complement strand
TGCACCTTCCACAATCGGAAAACGAGTGGCTTATGTCTGGTCGTTTTGAAATTCAAACCAAAAGTATTCTTGGCAATCAAATACGCCTAGCGATAGTAAAAACTCACTCTAGCAAACAAAGTCCCATTTTAGTGACAATGGTCGGCGGAATCCCACGGGACGATATTCGTCGCAAAAACCTTCCGCTAATCAATAAACTATACGGGAATTTGGCACTGAAACTAGAGCAGTGTGGTATAGCCAGCCTGCTATACAATCAGCCTGGTACAGGTGGATCTAGTGGAGTCTGGGAAAATGAAACCCTCTTCTCTAGAACAAAAACCTTAACCGAACTAGTGACACAAATAGGAAATGAACTTGGTGTTTTTCGACATATAATAATCGGCACAAGTGCTGGTGCATACATGGCAGTGCGGTCACTTGGCGGTATTCGTACTCTGGGACACACTATTGAAAAGCTGATTCTTCTTTCCCCTGCTGCGTATCCAGAAGCAGCGGAGAATCTACCCTACGGCACCAGCTTTCGAGCTGAACTTCACAAAGACTGGGATAAGGCAAAATCTCCAATTTTTGCTGACATCTCCAGTTTTTTAAAAGATGGAGGAAAACTTATGGTGAGTTTCTTTGAAGACGATGACCCGCCAATACCAGTACTCATCCAAAATTTATTCTTATCACTACTCAAAACCCATGCCGACAAAGGAGATGCCGCAAGTCAGATGATAATTAAAGGAGTAGCACACAATTTTAGGTACATCTCGAGAAAACCAAATGATAGTATCGTCAACAATGTCAGTATCCTAAAGACTACCGAGGTACTGTTGGGTTTTATCACCTAACATCCAAAGCCGCGTTGTAATACACGCGGCTTTTTAATACGATACTGAGAATCTTGGGATTTTATCTCTCTCACTTTCAGAGAAAGAAGAGTGCTTAGAAAGGATGGCTGTTGATCTCTCTAGTATCCTAGTGGACATTCTTCTTAATAAATTCTTGTATAGCAGTCTCATCATCAAAAAGTGGCCCTCCCCGTTCTTCAATAAATAAGCGCATTGATTCCAAATCAGAGTCCAAAAGTGAATCGTGTATGGCTCGCTCCATAAAGGATTGATCGTCTTCCATTTCGTCACAATACTCAGCGAAACCATTAAAATCGCCCAGGACGTACTTTTCCATATAGCGCATCATAACCTCTTCGGCTACGGGGTCATACGTATCAGCTGTAATATACGGCTTTATTTCAAGCGGAGTCATATACATAACTAGTTTTTTCTGTGCACCTAGAGCTGCTTCAGTAGGTATGAGCTCTCTTCCGTGGTGTATCGATTTATACTCACTACTCCCAACAGATGGTAATTCGTATTTATTCATATCCGTAGATTATACCACTTCGTTATTTTTTGGGTAAAATACTAGTCTTAAGTTCAATTCCTCATGTATGACACGGAGGCGCTCTTTTATATGCGCACCCTATAGGACGGGATCAAAACAAAATTATTGACAGGTCATACTATGTACAATATATTTGATTCGGTTCTTTTTATTCAACCCACTTGCCAAGGAGGCAAAAATGCAAACAAATTCACTTACCTCCAGTCAACAAGACGTTTCAATATTGTTGCCCACTGAGCTGCAAGGACATCTCAGCACTCTTGAACAACGAGCAGGTCTTCTACTTATTTCACAAATTCAATCCTCAGCACTGCCTATTAGGGTACTGTCGTCACCAATAGATAAAACCAGTATGTTGCCGAATGAACTTCTGAAGTGGAGACCTCTCCACGAGCACAACAAGAGCTTAGGCAGCATCAAACCAGACGTCGAGAAAATCAGTAAGTTTATCCATCACTCTTGGGATGGATTCATATTTGACTGTGCGATACTTGTACAAATCAACAACTACTGGCACGTAATTCACCCAGTATTGTTAGCTTATGAGTCACAAGATGATTCAGACGATCTGAACAAAAAAGAGCGTTTAGGCTTCAATGCAAATAAAGACTTGCAACCCGAACTACAACAAGCGGGCGGTTGGGCCACACTTGCCGAAGTAATGCCCAAGGCTATTTGGGCCGGAAATTTTTGGAGAAACGGAGCGGTACTGATGGCAGCGATTGTTCTTTAATTATTGACCACAACAAACCCCCATGATTCTTTAGAAATCTTGGGGGTTTTATAAAATATGAGATAGACATCTTGAGGTGATAGTTTAGAGTCTCGGGTGCGGGTTATGGGACGAAATTAGAACGATTATTGGATTACAGATAGCCACTCACCTTCCCTGAGAGTAATGAGCTGGAGATTTTGACAGTTTTTTTTCAGTTCATTAATAGCGCCTGGCCTTGGTGGCATTTTTTCACTTTCATAATGAGTAACTACCCTCACTGGCACAATACCCAGTCCTGGCTCAACTTTATCTTCATAGTGCGAAGAATAAAACGTCGAAAGCACATAGGCACCAGCCGAAGAACCAGCCACCGTCTTATTTTTATTTTCAAAAACTGACTTAAGATCTGGAAATTGACTTAGTGTATTTAAAAGCTTTTCGGTACTACCACCACGGAAGAAAATTGTATCAGCCTCTTTCGCCAATTCCATAAAATTGTCTAGGTTTGCCACTTCAAAATTTATAGATTTGCCCATGGAAAACTTTTGACATTGCTCTATATCGTAGGCAATCCGGTCAGATATATCATCGGTACGAGAAGCAAAATAAACCAGGATAACCATTCCGTCATAAGGCACATCCTTAACCAGCTCAGAGTAAAAAGAATTGTTGTTTATAGACTCAGGCTGCACACAGCCACCGTGAAATATATACTTGGTCATATTTTAGACAGCCAAAAGCATTTGTTCGTACGTATTCTCAATATCGCTTAACTTTGAAGTTATTTTTCTTGCCTCTGGTCTGCTCTGCATTAGATCTTTCATATAATCAAATCGCCCCTCTAGCATCACTCTGTCATCTTCAGTAAGTTGACGTGACCCTTCTTCGCCCCAACAGCCTCTACCTAGCAGACGATTTACTGCATCTTCTTTTTCTATATCAATATAAACTTCTCGAAAATCTGCCCCAGATTCTTCTGCAACTCTTTGTAACTCTTGTGGATATGTCACATCATTTAGCAGACAGGGCACGGCAACACTAAAACCTTTTTGAAGGTGCGCTTTTGCAAGTATCTTGATGTACGAATGAATTAGATTACGAGCCTCAACTTCGTTCTTTCTCCAGTCGCCAATATGACTTATCAAAACATCACTTTCAAGACAAAATGACATTGGGTTCTGACTTATATACTTTTTAGCAAGTGTTGTTTTACCGCTGGCAGCAAAACCATACAAGATAATCAATTTTGGCTTATTCATGGACTAATTATAGCAAACGCAGGTAAAAAAAATTGGTTACAAGTTATTAAGCTAATTCAGGTAAATTTATTTTAGACCATTCATGAGCTCGCATTTTGATAGCCTTTATTGTTTCGGCTTTTCCTGAGTCGTATCCGCTGTAATTCGTTGTGTTTTCTACATATATTTTTTTCTTTGTTTCTATATATAGATTTTTTTCTTGTTCATGCACTCTAAGATAGTCTCTAAACTCGCGGTAAGCAGTGATTTTTGGATTTCCTTCTTGAAGGACGTGAATACTAGTTATTCGTCTGCCGTCTGACGTATCCTCGGTTATGTATTCGTCACCACCACCAACATACTCTCTTCCTTGTGGTGTATATCCTTCATTGGTAAAAGATTCTAATCGTTTTGTAACGTCGTCTAAATCCTTAACAACTACCAGAATATCGATATTTGGCTTTGCTATCATTCTCTCAATTGAGGTACTGCCTATATGCTCGATACTAATTAAGTTATCGCCAAAAAGTGGTTTAATTTTTTCACTTCTCACCTGAAACCACATTTTCCATTCTGGGTTGTACTCCAGCAATTCATACGGGCGGTTTTTATTGGGCTTGGACATATAGAAACAGTATACCAAAAATTAAAATCTGGCGGACGAGAGGAATCGAAACCTACGGTTTCAGTATCCCCATCGGCCGGATTGTTTCGCAAGCTCACAATCCAGCTCAATCGGGCTTCGCTTCCTCACTGAACATGCTCCCAACATGTTCCTTCGCTCCGCACAGCAAGAACAGAAAAGCCGTCCTTGATGGAACGACTTTTCATTTTGGCTGTGCACCCTATGGGACGATATTTGAATCTATTTCAAAAAAAGTTTATAGGTGATTCCTTCTTGCCATCTAGGATTATCCCACTTCTGAAAACCAAATGATTCGCAAAGTTTTTGCATTGGAATATTTTCAAATGCTGTTTGTGTAACAAGTATTAGCGCATTGCGTTTTTGTGCATGATCTACACATCTAGCCATTAGCTCTCTACCAATTCCCTGACCTTGGTAAGTTTCGTCTACAAATATTTCCCTAAGAAAAAAACAGTTATCTTCCCACCAATCTCTGTCACAAGAAACAAATCCAGCAAATTTTTCACCATCTTTCACCAAAAGATATAGGCTGTCGGGTAGATCAAAATTATTTTTAAGTAAACTTATCGTTTCGTTTCCGTAGGAGTATTCAAAATCTCCATATTGTGATTTCTTGCCCAGCAACTGATCTATGTCTGATTTTGATGTAACTGATTCGTAATTCATTTCATTTAAGTATAACAGGATTACAGTCTTTATGAGACAGTGTTAGAGTTTTACTGAAATCTAATATCAGTCAAACTCCTGAACGAGGTCATCCACTGACTTCAAGTAATTGGTGTTATTTTCATACCACCTCCTGTTTTTATTAGAAAGTTTTATTTCTGTACTATACGAATTAGCTATGATGCCTTTTGCTGTTATAACTTTATAATTTCTCTTAACAGCACCAATGGCAGTGTCTTGTACGCACCCATTCGCATTTATACCCATTAAAATTATCCTTTTGATAGATAAATCATTTAATAACTTACCTAAATATGGATTAGTAAAGCCACTATTTGAGTCTTTTACTATTACTGTAGCAAGACTTTTGTCTATACTCCTTTTGAGAACAGAGTTTGTATATCCTCTTGATACACCTCCATCGCCATACTCCAAAAATATTACTGGGATTTTATTTTTATTACACAGAGACAATACTTTACGTTGATTTTCAAATAACTCTTTCTTAACAGAAAAATTTACGTTCCCAAGAAAAAAATCCTGCATATCAACCACCACAACTGCAATGCTTTTTGTATTTTTACTCATATACAAAAAGATGTTCCTTTATTTTTTCGCAAACTTCAACTTTTATTTTCAACGATTCTTGTTTCAACAAATCATCAACAAGTGCTAAATACTCAGGGTCTTCCTTTTCTAAATCTTCTAAAGCTATATAGACGGGTTGCGAATATTCACCTTTCTTTATCCAATACCAGTAATTAAAAACTCTTGAGTAAAAATCTGCAAAATATTTATAAAAAACTAATGGTTCACCTACACAATCCCTCATGCCATCTATCCTCCCCTCAATCCAAAGTTTATGGGCCGCCTTCTTATCATCACTCCACAACAAACCTAGCACATACTCTTTATTTACTTGATCAGGCAAAGTAGTACCTATTCCATCGATTTCATATACTACTTTTGCCCCACGAAGCTTAACGTCAAAACTATCAACTATCGACACCACAGGCACTGAGGACACTACAAACTCAATGTTTTGACCCTCATATAGTATCCGGCCGCTTTCTGGTTTTTCCCTTCCTTCCGAATAGATGAGAATAAAATCCCAGTCACTATGTGCGCGTTCCTTACTTCTTGCACGAGAACCATGCAGAATGATAGCGTCTGGTTCAAATTCATTGCGAAGGTATGTAATGATGATTTCTAACATATACGAATTATAGCAAATACGAGCGAGAAGAATCGGTCACGAATCACTAAGTATATTTGTTCATTTCACTCCAAATCTACTAAGTGTTCGCTACCCCACCTCGCTCGCCTTCGGCATCGCTGCGGTTTTCGATTCTTCACGCAAGTGCCATTGGGCACTTACTTCACCAGCACACTATGTTTCAAAAGAAAAAGCCCCTAACGGGGACTTTTTCTGAAACATATGTGTGCGGGCGAGAGGAATGATCCTGACGGTCACCAAGCTATTTTATTTCGCTTCGCTCATAAACTAGCAGGTGCCGCGGGACACACCTCACCTGTGGCAGAGCCACAAGGTTCCGGCGGTTCGATTCCTCACACAAAGCGCGCAGGCGCTTTGCTTCGCCCGCACAAATAAAAGAGCGCCAGAAGGCGCTCTTTTATTTGTGCACCTTATGGGACGATGTTAGAACTTTTTATTTACAATGTGACCTACAAAAGTGAAATCGCGCCATCAATTGATCCCCATACCCGGATGAGTGTCTTTTTGGCTACTACCAGAATAATTAATTCATTTATTGCCTCGAGGAACGATTGATCGTGCGTTACACAGAGTACCGTTCCCTCAAACTCTTCTACAAGCTCTACAAGAAATTGCCAGTTAACTGGATCAAGGTTATTTGTTGGCTCATCGAGAATCACAAAATCAGGTTTGGCATAAAACATAAGCGCGAGACGTAGTCGTTGCTTTTGACCACCTGATAATCGTTCCGTTACCATATCCATTTCAGCTTTAGTAAACATGAGACGCGTTAAAATAGACCGAGCTGAATCTTTCGAAATACCAATCGCTGCAAACAATTCAAAGGCGGTGTTTTGTAACGGCAATTCACTATGCTGACTAAATACAACAGTATTAATATTTACGCCTGTCCGCACTTCGCCTGCTTGTGGCTCAATACCACCGGTAATAAGTCTAAGAAGAGTTGTCTTTCCAGTGCCGTTTCGGCCGAGAATACAGAGTTTTTGCCCAAAGCGAATATCGAGATTAACTTTTGAAAATAACGTTGTCGTACCATAGCCACCACTAACTTCATTTAGCTGCACAATGAGCTTGCCCTGTTTTTGCTCAACCTCTCCAGCTCGTATTTCTGGCCGACGAGTATCAGGTCGTATCATAGTTTCTACAAGTTCTTTCTCTGTCGCCAGTTGTCGTTTCTTCATTTGGTAGGTTTTTGCTTTACTGTCACTAAAGGTTGTCTGTCGTTTAAGTTCAGTGACTAAATTAGCCATTTTAGTCAGTTTACGTTTCGCCATCTGATAGTCATGACGCATCAGATCTTGGCGTTTTAAACGTTCTTCTACTAATTCTTCATACGTTAGATCAGTCGTAACACTAACTGCTTCGTGTTCAATCAAGACAATTTTCTTGGTTAGACTATTTATGAGTATATGATCGTGTGACACCATAATGACGGCGCCCCAATAGTCTTGTAACAGCCCTGTCAGAATATGACGCACTTTAATATCGAGATGATTTTCCGGCTCATCTATACAAAGAAACATGGGTCCACGTGATAGTACGCATGCAATTTCAAGCACTCGTAATTGTCCACCTGAAAGTTCTGAAAGATTTCCGTTTTCTAGTAACGACGGATTAATAATGCCAAACTTTTTTATAATTGCATGAACACCCGCTGTCACCTTTTGTTGTGATAAATACTCAGCGACAGAGAGCGTTCGATCGCCGGCAAATTCTTGACCAATATAGGCTACTGATTGATTGACTTGAACTTCTCCTTCATCCACTGATTCAACACCCACCATAATCTTCAACAACGTACTTTTACCTGTTCCATTATTGCCAATAATAGCGACTCGGTCTCTCTGCACGATAGAAAGCGAGACGTTAGTAAAAAGAGTCTTTTGTGCCAAAGTCTTGCTGATGTTTTTTAGAGTGATAGTTTTCATGATATAGAAATAAATTATAGAAAAAGCGCCGCAGAGATTCCTGTGGCGCCCTTTTGCAAAATTTTTTAATTTTTACCCAGGCACCACAAAAAAGCCCGTATTCTTTCCGCCACGAAATGCTGAGTGAATGTTTGGCATATAATTAAACTAATTTATCATGAAAGTAATAAACTGCAATGGTCCGTTATAGACAATAATAAACGTTCAACTTTCCCCCTTGAATAGACAGTAAATAAGGTTCAACCTTCGAGCCATATGAATATGGCAACAAAACAGGAGGTTCTGCGAGCACATCTCAAGGATTGGCTCGCCACAAAGCAATACGGAAAGGAGCGTCGAAAGCTCCGTGATCAACT
>CAIMDH010000090.1 GCA_903839715.1 uncultured bacterium | reverse complement strand
ACTTGTACCCGTCGGCGATTTTGTTATGCTCTATCTGTTACTCACGAGCTCTACATGTCGGTAGATTTCAAATGGTTGAAATCTAAAACATGTAGGGGTCACCATAAAAAATCACATGCAAAGAAAAATATATACAACGGACTTTGGCGGGAAAAAGTTAACAGCAGAATTTAATGATCTCACTACCCAGGCCAATGGTTCGGTCATGCTCACCTATGGTGAAACTGTCGTCCTCGTCACTGCTGTCATGGGTAGAGCTAATAATCCTGGCCTCCCGTACTTTCCGCTGTCTGTTGAATTTGAAGAAAAGTTTTATGCAGCTGGAGAAATTCTCGGTAGTCGTTTTGTGCGTCGTGAAGGCAAACCAAGTGATGAAGCTGTTCTCTCTGCCCGCATTGTGGACCGCACCATTCGTCCACTTTTTTCTTCACACCTTCGCATCGATGTCCAGATTGTAGTCACCGTCCTTGCGATTGGCGAAGATGATCCAGACATTCTTGGCGTACTAGGTGCATCACTAGCGCTCGGCGTATCTGATATCCCTTGGCAGGGTCCGGTGGGCGTGGTTCGTCTTGCTCGCCGTCGTGGCACCGACGAGATTGTCATCAACCCAACCTACACTGAACGGCTCGCGGGAACACTCGACATTGAACTACTCGCCTGCGGAAAAGGCGGCAACATCAACATGATCGAGACAGCTGCCTACGAAGTTGAGGAAGCGGAGATTGTTTCTCTACTCGAAGCAGCGACAGCAGTTCATGGTCAGCTCGAGATATTTCAAAATTCTATTATTGCTGAACTTGGTAAAACTAAAAAAGAAATTTTGGCGCCGGAAGTTCCGGCAAGTCTCATTGAATTTTTCCAAACTCAATTTACTGAACGTTTGCATACGGTAGTATTTTCTGGTCGTGCGGGAAAAGACCACATCTATGAGCTCAAAGATATATTTTATACAGAACTCGCCGCACTCGAAGAACCAATTGACACGAAACTGGCTGGGGCGTACTTTGAAGAGCAAGTAGATATCACTCTCCACCGCGGCGCAATCGAGGAAGGGAAGCGGGCTGATGGTCGTGACATGGACACCGTACGCGAACTCTACGCGCAGGCCGGCGGCATCTCTCCAGTACTGCACGGCTCAGGGATTTTCTATCGTGGTGGTACACGTATCTTTACCGCACTCACACTCGGTGGACCAGAGGCGGCACAAATGATTGATACGATGGAGGAGCGAGATGTCAAAAAACAATTTATGCACCACTATAATTTTCCACCATTTTCAGTTGGTGAAACTGGTCGTGTCGGCGGCTTCAACCGTCGTATGATTGGTCATGGTGCACTAGCGGAAAAAGCACTCGTGCCGGTGATTCCCGATGTCTCCATTTTTCCGTACACTATTAGACTAGTTTCCGAAACAATGTCCAGTAACGGTTCCAGTTCGATGGGTTCCGTCTGTGCTTCCACACTCGCTCTCATGGATGGGGGTGTACCGATGATCCGCCCTGTCGCCGGTATCGCCTCAGGTGTCATGATACACAAAGACAAGTACGCACTCTTGACCGATATTCAAGGACCAGAAGATGAGTTTGGTGATATGGATTTTAAAGTTGCTGGCACCACCGTCGGAGTCACAGCCATCCAAATGGACGTAAAAGTCGATGGTATTCCTGTACCGATTTTGAGTGAGGCGCTTCAAAAGGCCAAACAAGCACGACTTGATATTATTACTGTCCTCACAGCAGAAATTGCCTGCCATCGCTCCACTATTTCGCCACGCGCTCCGCAAATTATTTCTCTGACTATTCTTCCTTCACAAATTGGGCTTGTTATTGGTGGAGGCGGCAAAACCATCAATAGTATCAAGGCTGATACGGGAGTAGAAGAAATAACAATTGAAGATGACGGCACCGTCTTTGTTACAGGTAAAAATGGTACTGCTGAGGCAGCTGCTGAGAGAATCAAAGCCCTTACTAAACGCTATGAGCTAGGAGAGAAGGTAGATGTCACAATCACCAAACTAGCCACCTTTGGGGCCTTTGCTCGTATCGATAGTTTTAATGAGGGTCTGATTCATATTTCAGAAATTGTCCCTTTCCGCATTGAGACCCTGGAGGGTGTACTAACTATTGGCGAAACGCTTCCCGCCGTTGTTTGTAAGCTTGAGGATGGTAAAATCGGCTTATCTATTAAACAAGCTGATCCTGATTTTGCCACAAAGCGCAATATCCAAAAGCCATAGAAGCCACAGGTAACCACCTCACAAACCAAGGAATTCGTGCGATACTTATAGTGATGGATTCTCTAAATCAGAGCAGTCAAAAAATTCCTTCTCTACGTACCTATGCGAAGGATTTGGAGCGTACCCGCAAAGAGAAAAGTCTGCCTACTCATACAGCTATTTCTGAGGAAATCACTGCAAAAGCCTCTACTGTTACTCGGCAGAAAAAGGAGCCTCTAATTACCGCTGTACCAGTACCTCCACCAAAATTTACCGCACACAAAGAAGACACAAAAGCTGCGCCGGCACTCAAACCTATTCCTGTCAAAACATCGCAACCAAAGCTACCCTCCTTCACAGCTCCAAGCAATACTACTTTTATTGTTGACAATGAAGATGCGGCGGAGGCTACAATAATTACCGACACTAAACACGACCGTTTTAAGTTACTTCCTTCACTTTTTACTTCAATAAAGGAATGGTTTACTGATCAAAAGAAAGCACGTGCAGTAAAAAATGCCCCTAAATACACTGTCCCCGAAACCTCCCGCCGAAAAGGGGTGATCCAAAAAGCGACAGGTGCGACAGGGAAGTCTGCCACAGCTGATTTTGCTTCAATCCAGGAGCGGATCAAACAGCGCAAGGCTCAAGTACAAAAAGTTGAACTTCACACTACTTGGAGCGCCAATACCGAGCCTGTATTCCTACTTCTGGAAGAAGAGGTTGCAAACCCGGTCACTAATGTTCAGCTAGTAAGTCGTAAGAGTTTCCGTACTGACCCTGTCATAGCACCAGATGTCATACCTGACCCAGAACCAGTAGTCATACCAGTTCCTCCTCCAATTACAAAACCTGTAGTTATACCTGCCCCAGTACCAGCACCAGTGATTGTACCAGCTGCACCTGTAGCTTTACCACCACCAGTTGTTGTGCCGGCAGCACCAGTAGCACCACCCGTAGTCGTCGCTCCAGCACCAGAAAAAATAGCAGCGGAAGTTCCTGAACCTATTAATACCAACAAGGCAGTGGCTGAGTCTGAGGAACTTGACTTTTCAGATGAATTTTCAAGCAGATATCGACTACTTTCACTTAATACGAACCTTCTTTCTCTTAGTATTTCTGGTATCGCACTTATACTAATTATCGTGATTACTTTAAGTTATGCAGTAGTCACCAAACAACCGGAAGTTGCGACCTTGGAAATACCGTCACCGACAGCACTGCTTCAAACTTCCACATTCTCCTCTATTCCAGAGACATCACTAACACGCGAGACACTAGTCACCAAATTAACGACATTAGCGTCCGACCAGGGAATGATTTCAGAATTTGTATTTACTGATTCGAAGGAAGTAGCTTTTACTCCACAGCAAATTATCTCAACTTTAGGTTTTTCTACTGAACAGAGCTTTACACAAGCCATTAAGACGATTCATTTTGGGTATATTGAAAACACTGAACCGTACGTACTCATGGAGGTTACTAATGAAATTGCTACCAAAGGTGGGTTATTGCTCTGGGAAGATTCGTTATATACAGATTTTACCTCTATTTTTAGTCGTGAAGCTGAGGCTCTCGGAAGTAGTATCAAGTTTATCGACGGCACATTTGGGGGAGCAGATGTACGCATTTTGAAAGATGTCACAGGAAGAGACGTACTTATCTATGGTATGCTTGGAACTGATGTACTTATCACTACTAATAGCAGTACCTTTAATATAATAGCTAATCTCATTCAATAACCATGCCGGACACTACCTTTCATAAACATAAACTTGAGGCGCAACTTCAAGCCATCTCCGCTGAACTTGCCACTATCGGCGTACTTGATGTTACATCTGACAATTGGGAAGCAATTCCCGAACATGAAGAAGGGGTTACCCACGCAGATGAAAATACCAATGCTGACATTGTAGAAGAATGGAACGAACGTCAAGCCTCTCTCACTGACCTCGAGCGTGAATACCGTGACATCAAACGTGCATTGATTAAAATCGAAAATGGCAGCTACGGTGTCTGCGAGGTAGGAGGGGAACCTATTGAAGCCGAACGACTTACCTATAAGCCCGACGCTCGTACCTGCACCGCACATATGAACGAAGCATACGACTTGCCTCTCTAGTATTTATTTCATGAGCCTCGCTGTTGCCTATACTGTCCAACCGAGCATTCTCTCTGGCACAATTGTGCGTATTGAAGCAGACCTCTCACGAGGTCTGCATTCTTTTTCTATTGTTGGGCTAGCCGGAAAAGCAATTGAAGAATCAAAGGACAGAGTAAGTAGTGCTATCAAACACTCAGGATTTGAATCTCCGAAGAGTAAAAATCAAAAAATTACTGTTTCACTTTCTCCAGCTGACCTCAAAAAAGAAGGGCCTCTCTTTGACTTGCCAATTGCAATAACTTACCTCAAAGCCGCTGGCGAAATACGTGGAGGAGATGACATCATTTATATTGGAGAGCTAGGCCTTGATGGCGCACTACACGCAGTTCGTGGTGTCCTCAATATGGTAATTGCTGCCAAAGAAAATGGCTATCAAACAATTGTTGTCCCTTCTAAAAACGCTGCCGAGGCGGCGTTAATTGATGGTATTACCGTACTACCGGCCAACGACCTCTTGGCGGTGATTCGACACATTGATGAACAACACCCTGAACATACCGCTTTGAAACCACAACCATTATCAGTAGTCGACGATTCTCTCTGGACCGAAGGGACGGTGACCCTTGAGGATATCAAGGGTCAGGAAAGTGCCAAACGCGCACTAATGATTGCAGCAGCCGGACGACATAATGTGATTCTAGTTGGCCCACCTGGTACTGGTAAGACTATGCTTGCCAGAGCCTTCCAAGGGCTATTGCCTCCACTGACACGCGAGGAGATATTAGCAGTAACTGCTATCCACTCACTGACAGGAGCAGGTACTACCATTACTACCAAACCGCCCTTCCGATCGCCACACCATACCGCTTCTCACACCGCACTGGTTGGCGGCGGCACTAACCCTAAGCCAGGAGAGGTGACACTAGCCCACAAAGGAGTACTTTTTATGGATGAGTTTCCTGAATTTGACCGCCGTTCACTTGACGCGCTACGTCAACCATTAGAGGATCGTATTGTAAGCATCTCTCGTATCCAGGGCACCGCCCTCTTCCCAGCTGACTT
>CAIMDH010000089.1 GCA_903839715.1 uncultured bacterium | reverse complement strand
ATCCAAAGCTCTACCGTATGTAGGTACTCCGAGATATACCTTTTCTTTTGTAAAATCTTTGAGCGCCAGCGTATTTACTTTTTCTACCCATACAGCATCAGCTACTGGCATGTATGGTACGCCAGCACGCTCGGCATTTAGCTTAAGATCTGCTCGTTGCTGATCGTACGTCATGATTTCGATACGATCACAATGACGAGCAATATCAGCGTAGTCATTAGCGTAATTAAGAGTTATTGGCACGTTTTTGTATAACGATTCGGGAGGGGTACGAGCTTCAATTGCACAGGTCAATAATTTGGTACCGAGCTTCTTGTTAAGTTCTTTAAGAAAAAGAGAGAAGTCGGCTTTAGTTTCTGAAAGCTTTTGTTCATAATCGATATTAATACCGTCAAACTTCCCTTTTTGGACCAAGGTATAAATCTCCTTGATATGAGCTGTACGTTTAGATTTACTACTCAAAATCTCATCAATCTGCTCACCATTAAACCAAGCAATGGTCGGGATTACCTCCACTTTCTCTTGGCGGGCTTTCTTGAAGAAATCCTGCCAAGCCTTATCTTTTAGATTAGTCTTAGCAATCACCTTGCCGACAGCGTTTACTTCATACACGAATGGATAGACTGTATCGAGTTTTTTTATGTTTTTGCTGGCACTTTTTATACCTGCTTCTGCCGACCACCACGGAATCCAACCGGCAACAGCCGGATCAGCTGCTAAAGCTCCGTTCGGCACAATAAGCAACCCCAGCAAAACTCCGGCGCTTACCTGTAATGCAATTTTTTTATGTATATTTATTTTTGAGAACATATAAAACCCTATTCTAGTTATGACGACACTTCCTTTGTGTTCTTACATTAAAGCACGCGGACACTACCAACGACCACTCCCCAAATAAAACACTCATCATTATCAGAAATAACAATTGGTTCATAGCCTTCTTTTTCTGACAGTAATAGTGTTTGTTCCCGTGTTATTTTTAGTCTTTTTACCACCATCTCGCCATAGACAGCCGCCACCACAATCTTACCTGACTCTGGGTTAATGGATCTATCCACCACCAAAATATCACCAGAAAATATCCGCGCTCCCTCCATCGAATCACCCTCCACCCGAACAAAAAACGTAGCCGTCGGGTTATCAATGAGCAGATCATTAATATCTAAAGACTTTTCTAACTCATCATCTCCCGGCGCAGGGAAACCAGCGGCTGGCCGGGACACAAAAAGATCGTGCGGTAGAGGGGAGCGCTGGCCGTTTTTATGAATGGCAGTGACAGTAGTCTTGGAGATATTTGTCATAGCAAACTAATGTGGCGTAATAACCTCGAAGTCTGTCACTGGACCGCTAGCTATTACGACTTGTGTTGTAAGTGAAATATGTAAATAAAAGAGGCCACTCATCATTAACAGCAAGCCAACACCATACACCACCTGCAGTGGCCGAGCGTTGTAGATACCAAGCACGACCGAGGCCAAGAGTAATGCACTGACAAGTAGACCTAATGACAAATAGAGTATTTGTAGTGTCATACTAGGCCTAGTAGCAACTGAATCAATAAACGAAAGTTGCGCCACGGCTGTAGTACCACTCACACTACCAGCAGCAGATTCGAGTCCGGAAGAAGTAGCATAGTGACTAGAGAAAACTGACGTTTGTGCTTCCTCAGTGTAGACTTCTGCTACTTCCAGTTTAGCTTCAGTGGTGATACTGGCAACTACAACAGGTATCACAACCTCTGGCAGAGAGGGTGCTGTATCAACCAGGAGCTTTTTAGTGTCTTGCTGTCCCGCTACTTGTGTCAATTCTTCTCGATCTACCAAAACCGGCTCTTCTGGAGCTCCAAGCTCCATTTTACGCACTGCAGCTGGAGTTGGTTCTGGTGTAGAAAGCAGCGGTACTGCTGGTGTACCAAAAAGTTGTACCACAAATACTGTCTCGTATCCTTCAAAGGTCCCTTTAGCAGTACCAACACCGATTTCTGTATAGAGACTATTTGCAATGTTGGCACGGTGTGTTGGTGAATCCATCCACGCAGCTACTACCGCCCCCGAATCCTTAAAATGAATAGCTAGATTTTCACCCGCATGTGCATAGCGATAGGATACTTGATCAAACCAGTGCCAAGGTGATACTCCGTCAGGACTATGGTGCGCAAAATAATGATTCTTAGCCATATGCTCCGCCTTGAGACGGGCCGCCTCGTCAAGCAGCGTGCTGCGCTTCAGTGTTGGCACAGCTAATTCTGCTCGCTCGGTATTAGTGAGGTTTACCACTACTGCTGGCAGTACGGTACCGACTAGCCACTGCGAAGACTGCCAAGAAAGCGCCTGCATGTTAACTGCGGCAAATGAAAGTAAGATCATCACAAACATCCCCAACATCGCGGCCTTCTGCAGCAAATGTGGTGTGTAATCATTCTCTGCAGTAGGCAAAAAATAGTGTTTAATATTCATATCTACCAGTATACCAACATATAGCTACTACTGGTACAGGTTACTCCGTATATACTTCTTTTTCTTATACTACAAAACTGGCATTGTTTCACTGCCAGGACAGTAAAGATTATTTATTTGATAGCGTGTTGTTTTAAAAACGAACCCCGTAGGCGAGTTGATTTTCCAGGGAGTGAGAACATCTGACAGATAGGATGATTGAAACGCCTTTACCGCCGCTTCAGTCAAAGGACCAAAAAAACCTGTAATCGGTACAGAAAAACTGTGTGTGTTGAGAAATTTCTGTAATTTTAATACTTGATTTACGTCATTATTCCATCCTTGTCGTAGGTAGGAGGTCAATAGTGGCCCGCACTTAGGGGTAGTGGTAGCCAACGAAACAAGTGGCGCCATCGGAGCTACTGGTAATACTGTACGATTTTTTACTCGTGTTCCCCCATTACCATTACTACGTGGACTGAAAGCATTAGTAATTGTGCAGCGTACTGTAGTGTCGACTGGAACCACAACTGACAAAGTACGCTGTTCGGCAGCAAAAGAGAAGGTTGGACTAGTAGCTTCTTGCTCTGAATCACCTTCATCCTCTGTTTTGATTTCAGTATCAGCAATAGAGTTTTCATAACGACAAGACACTTCTTTCATTATCCAATTACGAGCTGATTGCTCTACGATAGCCACTGTGCCTGCATCAACAGTAAACGACCTAGACTCACCGTACTCAGCTTCATCTGCGTTAGTTAACGAAAATCCCTCATCGACACCTGTAAAATCAAACGCCCATTTTCCCTCAAAACCAGTAACTACCTTCTCGATAATAAGCTCACCTTGGGGCGGCGGAGTATACAAATTTGTCACACCACAATACACAGACTCGTTTTCTGGAACGTAAACAACAAAAGTCTGTGTTTCCTCATCGAGGGATACCAGAGGCTCTATCGGGCTATCTAGCGACTCTGCCCTGTCAGCATAATCTGATTGATAATAACAAATTACACTTGTCATTTCCCAATTTTCCATTTTCTCTTCAGTAATTGTCACTTCGCCTGCAGACACAGTTAATTCCTTTGGGTTCTGTGAAACACTATCCAAGACTTCATTAGTCAATAAAAATTCTCCGGCGTCTCCACTAAAATCAAATGTCCATTCTCCTTCATATCCTTCAGTCAATTTTTCAATGGTAAGTATTCCTTCTGGGCGATACACCTCCT
>CAIMDH010000088.1 GCA_903839715.1 uncultured bacterium | reverse complement strand
TGGCACAATATCAGCCACCACCTCTTCCCATGTCTTTGGTGCATTAATGAGACGATTTGTAGCAAAAATGTCACGATTCCAATACATCACAAGCGGATCAACCAGCATTGGTAGACCGTAGATACCATCACTTAAGGCAAATATTTCTGCCCCATCAATGTAGTTAGTTCTAAAAGTTCGTAAGGGGTATGATTCATACGAAAACGCCTGCAAACGAGTACGGTGTTCGATCAGTTTTTCGTGTGGCAATAATAGTAAATCGGGAGCTTTTTGGTCGGCTAGAGCATTTACAAAAACTGAATCAAATTGTTCTGGTGGAATATACCGATAAAAAACACCTCTAAAACCTTCGTCATTGGTACTAACATCGCTGATCATCGCATCAAAAGCTTCCGGCGGTAACACACCCCAGATTGAGACTGCTCCCATTTTGATAGAGTCATTATCCTCAGGCGCTTTATAGCTACGTAGTAAAATAAGCGCACCAATTAATAAAGTCCCAAATACCACCACTAGCACCAATTCAAATGGTCTTAATTTCATACTTTTCTGACAGTAAACCCATAATGATGCTCCCCAGCGACAAATTCACTCTCAAGAATAAACTGTGCCGATTCACAAAGAGCAACTGCTTGTTCTTTTATAATAACGTCTCTTTGCTGTGGACCCAAGCCTCCGAAAGATTCAGTCCAATCTATAACATGTAGCACTCCCCCAGGGCGTAGTACCCGATAAATCTCTGCAAGTGCCGCCTCCTTCAACTCAAACTGAAACAGAGTGTTGACAAGTATCCCTGCATCGAGAGCATTACTCTGAAGTTTAATACCGCCAACTTCTTCAAGGTCACACCATAAAGGGTGGATATTAGAGAGGGCGTTTAGCCTAGCAAAATCACCCAACTTTTCGACTAGACCTTTTTGGATTTCACAAGCATACACTTTTCCTTCTGGGCCTACTGCCTCCGAAAGTGATTTAAGGAAAAAACCGTTACCAGCACCAAAATCTGCTACCCGATCACCGAGTTTTAGATGGAAGTGTGTCGTAACCACTTCAGGAATAACAAAGCGTCCAGGTAATACAAAATTCATTACTTAGTATTATACACGAAAGAATGTTTTGGGTTTGCTATGGTGTGAAATAAAAAGCAGTCACCCTTCGGGTGACTGCTTTTTATGAACCTACTTGACCACCCTTTTCTACACAAAGACAATACTTGCAATCGCGTCACCTTCTCGCATCTTCATCACTCGCACTCCTTGTGTTTGACGACCAAGAGTTGGGACATCCTTAAGTGGGAGCTTAATTACTTGTCCTTTCTGGCTCATAATTACTAGCTCACCGTCTTGACGCTCATCTTCCTTGAGGACAATACCACACACGACCTTACCGGTCTTTGCCGTTACCTTGGCAGTCTTAATACCAGAACCGCCACGTTTTTGTATCTTGTATTCTTTGGCGGGTGTCGCCTTTCCATACCCAAGCTCAGTCACAATCAAAACTTCGGTATTTTTGTCATCTTTCTTAAAGACATCTGCCGATACAATATAATCTCCCTTACCTAGTCGCATTGCACCGACTCCGGCTGCTGTACGGCCCATTTGCCGAACGTCACTTTCCTTAAAGCGAATCGCCTGACCTTCAAGCGTTACCAGCGAAAGTTCGTCACCCTTGCCCACAAAGCGCGCTGCAATGAGAGAGTCGTCATCCTTAAGGGTAATGGCAATTAACCCACTACGACGGACATCCTTAAAGGCTGAGGCTTCACTTTTCTTAGCTACACCATGTTTGGTAACCATCATCAGACTCCAATCTCCTGCCCATTCGTCCTTGCGCACTGCTAAAACAGACGTAACTTTTTCCTCCTGAGTCATTGAGAGGAAGTTCATGATTGACTTGCCTCTCGTCGCCCGCCGACCTTCCGGAATTTCGTACATCTTACTCTGATAGACCTTACCCTTGTCGGTAAAGAAAAGGAGGTCACTATGCGCAGAAGTCGTGAGAAGTGTAGTCACCACATCTTCTTCTTTGGTATTCAAATCAACCACACCGACACCACCACGCTTTTGGGTTTTGTATTCCTCTGGGTTGGTACGCTTCACATACCCGCCAGCAGTCAGCACAAGCACACTCTCATCATCAGCAATGAGATCTTCTTGACTCATCATCTTGACGCCACCTTTCACTATCTTAGTACGACGATTATCACCATACTTTTCAGCAACTTCCAGTAGATCATCCTTAACAATCTTCATCATACGTGCCTTACTCTTCAAAATAGCTTCGAGTTCTTTGATGAGTTTTTGGACTTCAGCAAGTTCTTCTTCAATCTTCTTACGCTCTAGACCAGCAAGCTTCTGGAGACGCATATCCAAGATGGCTTGCGTTTGAATCGCAGAGAATTTAAACTCCTTCATCAAAGCGGCGTGAGCAGTAGGCACATCCTTAGACGCGCGAATGATTTTGATAATCTGATCAATATGATCAAGTGCTTTCTTCAAGCCGAGTAAAATATGCTCACGGTCTTGTGCCTTGGTGAGGTCATACTGAGTACGACGACGGATTACTTCAGTACGGTGCTTGATGTATTCCTCAAGCATTGCCTTTAGTGATAGTGTCTGCGGAATACCATCTACCAACGCCACCATGTTGTAGTGGAAAGTCTCTTCAAGTTGAGTGTGCTTATAGAGCTTGTTGAGGACGGTCTGAGGCTGGGCTCCAGTCTTAAGCTCGATAACGACCCGAATATCTGATGTCGATTCGTCGCGCATATCGCGTATACCATCAATCCGCTTGTCGCGTACCAAATCAGCAATCTTTACTTGTAAGTCAGCCTTATTAACACGATACGGAATAGAGGTAATAATGATTGAAAAAGCCCCACGCTTATCTTCGACAATCTCCGCCTCACCACGCACCACAACACCACCACGACCGTTTATATAGGCATGCGCAATATCCTTTTGATTGAAGGCCACCGCTCCCATCGGAAAGTCTGGTCCTTTGACAAATTTAAGGAGATCATCAGTAGTGGCAGCAGGATCATCGATTAGATGCGCCACTGCAGCTGCGAGTTCACGGAGGTTATGTGGCGGAATATTGGTCGCCATACCCACCGCAATACCGAGTGAACCCATCAATAGCAAGTTAGGAACAGCTGCTGGCAAAACGATTGGCTCTTTTTTAGTGCCGTCGAAGTTTGGTCGCCAATCAACAGTGTCTTTCTCCAAATCACGGAGCATTTCTTCAGCTACCTTAGACATCTTAGCTTCTGTATATCGATATGCAGCAGCACCGTCACCATCAATAGAGCCGAAGTTACCTTGCCCGAGAACGAGCGGATAACGGGTAGAAAATCCTTGTGCAAGCTTGACCATTGCCTCATACACAGACGAGTCACCGTGTGGGTGGAAGCTACCAAGTACGTCTCCCACTACCGTAGCCGACTTTTTAAAACGCGCACTAGCAGTCAGGCCATTGAGTCGCATGGAGTAGAGAATGCGTCGGTGTACCGGCTTCAAGCCATCACGTACATCAGGGAGAGCACGTTGGGTGATTACCGACATCGCGTAGTCTAGGTACGCAGTCTCCATTTCACTGGTGATATTTTGGACCACAATTCCTCTTGTGGCTTCCGGTGGTGTTTCTGAAACTATTGTCTTTTTCGGCATAAGTCTTTACGGCTGGAATAAAAATAATAAAGAGTATAACACAATTATTGAACAGGTTCTGGTGCTGTAATAGCTGTATTTTGTGCCGATTGTAAAGCGGCAGAGCTAGTACCAATCAATACCTCAACATATGCTTTCGGTGCGGTAGTGGTACTAATGCTGGTTGTAGCAGCATTAGCTATAGTAATATCTTCCTGGGTCAAAACAAGTGCAGTGGCTCCTGACGTTGCCGTAGCAGTATCAACAGTTAGTGCTGTTGTGGTTGGTGCGGCGGCATTTTTGAGTTGTGCTAGTTGTTCTTTTGATTCTTTAAGCAGAGTAGCAAAAGGTGCGGCGGTCTCACTAACCTGATTAGGAATCCCACCCAACAGTCCAGTTTGTGGTCGGGACACCACCCACACCAAGAGCACTATCACTGTAAATGTCGCAGCAATACCAAAGGCGTAGTTTTCACGTACGTGTTTTGGCTGTTGGCGAATGTGTTTAAATATTTTTTGCATGACACTAACAGCTATGTAGATACTTTTGCGGGTTTACCCTGCTTTAAGTACCTTCACCTCCCCTTCCATTTCAAGAATATCTTTCTTCTTAATCGTGAGTTTATCTAGAACCTCAGCGCCTTCAGCACCGATCTCCTTAAGAAAGGCACCGAGTGCAGCAGCATCGTAGTGCATTGGAATAATAAGCTTGGCCTCGAGTTTGACTGCCAGTTTGGCTGCGGCTGGTACATCAAGCACATCTCCGCCGCCGACAGGAATAAATAAAATATCGATATCACCGAACTCTGAGAGAATTTTTGGGTCAATTTCAGAACCACCAAGAGCTCCAAGGAAAATAATGTTCATTTCCTCTAATCGGACCTGATATATAGTATTATAGTGATCTGTCCCATCGTACATAGTCTTTACGCCGTAGCCCCGTGCGGTCACTTCACCAATTTCGTATTCTCCTGGACCCTGTACAATGTATGGCTCTTTAGTGCCATGCGCGGCTTGATCCGCACCGTTAAAATTTGGGTGGTTTAAAGAAATAAACGCGACATCAGCACCGAATTTAACACTGGGTAATTTGGAATTTTTTGCGATTGGGTCAAAAGCCATTGTCGTGTCACCAAAAGACACCTTGAAGCACTGACCGCCCTGATATGTAATAACCATAGTGGCAGTAGTATACGACAAAAATGACAGATTCCGAAATAGACTACCCTCTGACCAGACCGTACTGAATACAAGAACACGGCACCACGAGGACTAAGATACGAACCCTGCCTCACTTACATATAATCTGTATGGGACGATATTAGAAAGGTTATGATTAGAGAAACTTGTTTTTAAGGAGTCTCTGAAATGGTTTGACTAAAAGAATATACTGTGCTATAATTATAAATAGAAAGCCTTGATTCCAAGGTTAAGGAGCTAAAAATGACAGTCCAGACAGAAGCAGAAGTTCTTCCCCAGACCATCGACGAAACAAAAGCTTTGCTTCATAAGGCAAAAGTTGCTGCCTTGTACAGCAATATTTCCTTTAATTCAGCTGTAACGCGTCTCAATTACGACGAAATTCAGTTAGCGAAACGAGAACTGCATGTTGCAGAAGACACAGTCAAAAAGCTTGTTACTCACCTGGTGACATTGCTTGATAATCAATAATCTGCCGCCTGAAGACAAAATTGTCCTGACGAAGGGTCACCCTTCGTCAGGATTTTTTAAATCCAGCCAAGAGTACTGGTTCAGCCCGTTAGAAGCTCAGTATATTTCTCATAAAAGAGATAATTTAAGACTTGTCGCAAATAGGATAGCTTCTAACGGGCTGAACGGTGGACAAATTGCTCTTTCTATACTATATTTGGCACACCATTTTTGGTAATTAATAGTTTCCTAGCGACACACGTTAACCCTGTACTGATGCTTACGGCCCTGAGACTCGGCAGTACAGACGCGTGTCGTCGGAATAACAAGAAAAATATGTCAGATTCTACTACAGTAGAAACAACTGGAGTTATGCAGTCTTATGCTGCAAACACCCCTGTCGCCCCAAAAGAAGGACAACTTATTGACGGCACAGTGTCGGCTATTGGCCGCGCACGTGTCTATGTAGACCTACCACCATTTGGTACAGGTCTTATTTATGGACGTGAATACATGAACGCTCGCGATATCTTGCGAAAGGTATCTGTTGGTGACAGTATCGCTGCCAAAGTAGTAATGCCAGAAAACGAAGACGGCTACATCGAACTTTCACTCAAGGAAGCTCGCCAAGCTCTCATCTGGGCTGATGCTGAAGAAGCAGTCAAGCGTGGTACCGTCATGAGTCTACTTGTTAAAGAAGCAAACAAGGGCGGCCTTATCATCGAATGGCAAGGTATCCAAGGATTCCTTCCTGCTTCGCAGCTTTCTGCTGACAACTACCCACGTGTAGCTGACGGCGATAAAGACAAGATCCTTACTGCTCTCAACGACCTCATCGGCAAGCACCTTTCAGTAGTAATGATTACTGCTGACCAGAAGGAGCATAAGCTCATCTTCTCTGAGAAGGGACTCCAAGAAAAAGAGGAGAAGGAAGAGAAGGTTGGTAAGTACGAAGTAGGTGATGTACTCACCGGTGAAGTAACTGGCGCTGTGGACTTTGGTATCTTTGTTAAGGTAGAACAAGGTCTTGAAGGATTGGTACACATTTCTGAGCTCGACTGGGGTCTCGTAGAAGATACACGTGCACTCTACAAGGTAGGAGACAAGGTTAAAGTTAAAGTGATTGAAGTAAAGGATGATAAGATTTCTCTCTCAATCAAACAACTAAAAGAGAACCCATGGATGGAAGCAGCTAAGAAGTTTAAGAAAGACCAAATCGTTGACGCAGTTGTTATCAAATACAACAAGCATGGAGCTCTTGCTTCAATTGAAGAAGGTGTAGCAGGTCTCGTCCATATCTCAGAATTTGAGAAGGAAGAAATGCTCAAGTCTACTCTCTCACTTGGAAACGTCTACAAGTTCAAGATCACGCTCTTTGAGCCATCAGAACAACGAATGACTCTTTCTTACAAAGAAGGAAACGCTGAAGCAAAGTAATACTACAACAAAAAGACCGGCACGCTTAACGTGCCGGTCTTTTTGTATTTACCTTTTCCTACCGCGCAGCCATCATTTCTGCAATTTGTGCTTTTGATCCGACTAAAACAGCGACAAATATCCGAGGTATAGAGATTGCTGGCTCTGAATGAATTACTGCCTCTTCATGCCCTACCAAAAAAACTGATGCTTTTTCGATACCAGCATCAGGAAGCCGTTGCACTACAACATCTAATTCTTTCCTAATCTTTAAATCTTCCACATCCCAAATTTCAGGATTATCCGAATTTATCTCGTCGTTTTTATAACTCTCTACCAGCAGCTCCTCATATCTATCTTTATCTAACGTTTCGCCAAATAAAGTATTCGCTCCAAATATAGGAAAAACCATTTTATAGACTTTTTCGTCGTCCTCTTGAGTAAAATAAGTACCATCACTATGCCAGCGCGGCACATCATTATAAGAATGAGGAATAGTTGATCGAACTGTAACACAAAGTGCCTCTTTGGACATTATTTCTTTAAAGTCTTGTGCTCTGCTAGCAACTATATTAGCAAGCCCCAAAACTACTTCAGACTCATTTTTTCCTATCTCCTCTAACTTCGCAACTAGAGATTCTATCAATTCATTCTCTCCTAAATCAGATATGTCAAAGTTACAGTTATTTTCAAGTTTAATATGCCTCAATATCTCTTTTTCATCATCAGAAAACAGTAAGTCGAAAGTTACGATATTCTCTGTTTTTAAACCTTCAATTGATTTCTTTCCCTTTTCAAGAAAGGTACTATGACCTCCCTCTTTTGTAGGCAGTCTTTCCATACCTTTACTAATTATAACGATTCATCGCCTTGATGTAGCCTTCTTTTACAATCGTCTCAACTACCTCAGCTACGTGTGGCAAAATTTCCTTAGAAAGTTTAACTTGTTCGCTCTTAGAAAACTTCGCTAAGACATATTTAGGTAACTCAGACCCGGTCACGGCTTTTGCTGCACCAGTCAAAAAACTAGTCGGCGCAATCCCGATCCGTACCCGGATAAAATCCTTACTACCCAAAGCGCTAATAATTGACTTCATGCCATTATGACCGCCATCACCTCTCCCAAACGACACTTTTACCTCTCCAAACGGTAGTGCTATATCATCATAAAGCACGACTGTAGTCACTAGTTCATTTGGTGGTACACATTTTTTGACCGCCGCACCTGACCGGTTCATAAATGTCTCTGGAAAAAGCAGTGTCACCTCATTTCCTCCGATACTACCAGCACTCACCTTACCTACATACTGCGCCATACTACGAGGCTCCGGCAGAGCATGTACCGATATACATACGTCAGCCGCCAAAAAACCCACATTATGTCTTGTGTATGTGTATTCTTCACCAGGATTTCCAAGCGCAACGATGTAGTACATTTGTAATAAGGATACCATACGCAAACTTTTCCCTCATTAAAAATACCACACCAAGTAGCTTTTTTTGCGTTATTTGTTTTTACTTTTTCCTTCGCGTATAATACATAAAATTATTACTATGAATTTGTTCTCACAAAAAAAATACGAGCAAGATGACGACCTTGAATGGTCTACAGATGAGAACGTTCAGTCACCCACAGCACCCAAAGAAAATTCTTTTCTAGAAATTGTCCGATTCTCAGTTATCGCCTTACTAATTGTTATTCCAGTGCGTACATTTATCGCACAACCTTTTATTGTCTCAGGTGCTTCCATGCAAGAGACCTTCCACAATGGCGAATATCTCATTGTCGATCAGGTCAGCTACCACGTACACTCTCCAGAACGTGGGGATGTCATAGTCTTTAAATATCCAAAAGATCCTTCAAAATTTTTCATTAAGCGCATTATCGGTATCCCTGGTGACGACATCATCATAGAGGGTAATGTCGTCATGATTAAAAATAAGGAAAATCCCGAAGGCTTCGTCGTCAACGAACCCTATATTAAATCAATGCGCCCAGGTGTAAACATCACCGAGAACCTCGGTGAGCGAGAGTATTTTGTCATGGGCGATAATCGTGACGAGAGCTCTGACTCACGTATCTGGGGCATCCTTCAAGAAGAACGCATTGTCGGCAAGGCTTTCCTGCGTTTGTTCCCCCCGCAAAGCTTTGATGTGCTACCCGGAGCGGCCGACGAAAGTATTATGAATAACGGCACCGAATAATTAGTAATGCACCTTATGAAATATTCACCCACAGAGTTTCTAAAGATTGCCACCAATACTGCTGAGCATTTTGGTTTTCGTACTGCTGACACCATCAAAAAAAATCCCCTCTGCAAAAACTGTGAAGTTTCAATGCCCTACACTATTACCCCGTCTGACGAAAAAAATAACGCTGAGCAGTGTCTCATTGCTAACTCAGTTTCAAATTTTTGCCTACAAAATCTTCATGCGTTAAAATCCCCAGTACTTCTCTATTCACTTGAACAACTGGCTGACACTGAAAGCACCGCAGTAACTTTTAATATCTTCAACGTCCAAAAGAGTATCGCGGAAGCTATCCTCATTCAGGCAGGACGCTCTTTAATGCAGGAACTAGGTCAAGAAGATCATGTTGTCCGCATCAATTCTCTTGGTGACAACGAATCAACCACCCGCTATAGTCGCGAACTTACCAACTTCCTCCGCAAGCGTCTTGACACAATGCCTGTATCTTCACGCGAACTTATGAAGGAGCACCCTTTTCTAGCGCTACGGGACCTTATTGAACAAGATCATGATCTAGCCTATCGGAGCCCTAACCCACTTGAATTCCTCAGTGACCAAAGTCGCAAGCATTTTCGTGAGATTGTTGAATATCTCGACATGACTGAAACTCCATACGAAATTGACCCAAAGATGATTGGCCATCATGAGTATTATTCCGACGCCCTCTTTTCAATAGAATCTCTTGGGACCAAAGATACTACCTTACCCTCTATCGCTGTTAAGGGTGGCCGCTATGATGAATTCTTCTACCGTAAGACTCGTAGTCGTGTCCCCGCTGCTGGCGCAGTCATCACCTATAGCAACAGCAAGCAACCGGGCCGGATACCGAAAGCCAAATCAATCGATCCTACAGTCTATGTCGTACAGCTGGGCTTTGGTCCAAAAGTACGCAGTTTGATGATTATCGACCAGCTCAAACACGCCGGTATCCCAGTCAGACACGACCTGGCTAGCGACTCGCTCTCTGCCCAGCTACGTGATGCCGAGGCCCGTGGCGTACGGTACACTGTCATTATTGGTCAGAAGGAGTTTGTTGATCAAACCGTGATTCTTCGCGATATGCATGAGCGTAATCAAGAGAATATTTCCATTGATGCAATGGTCAGAAAGCTTAAAAAACAGCTTGCGACTGTCTAATCCAAAATGCTTGCGTATCTCGATACGAAATGATATGCTCATCCCCACATATGGCAATAAACGTTGAAGTCGAAAAAAACAATAACGAAAGTAGTGCTAACGTCATCCGACGTTTTACCAAGCGTGTCCAGGGCGCAGGAATCATCCCTAAAGTACGTGCTGGTCGCTACTACACACGCATCAAGAGCGACAACGTCAACCGTATGGCCAAGCTAAAGAAGCTAGCCAAAAAAGTGACTTACGAGAAACTTCTCAAACTCGGTAAAATCGCCGAACAAAAGAGTTATCGCCGCTAATCAAAAACCCCTTCTCTACTCTGAAGGGGTTTTTGTTTGTGTAAACGTATGTCATACTG
>CAIMDH010000087.1 GCA_903839715.1 uncultured bacterium | reverse complement strand
CTGAAGAGAGTCATTTTGCGGTGATAAACCTAAAGTATTAAAGGCTGCGTCGACAGTCTCCGCCGGCCACTCGTTTTCGATGAGGATCTTTCTTATATCATACATTGAGGCACCTTCAGCAATTCTCTCTTTAATGTAACTTAGCAGCTGTGGGTTTATGTCGGCCATACATCACTAATTAGATAACGCGTTTTATAATAAAATATACATATAAATAATAACATGGTGCGTTTCTAAATATGCAAATAAAGTGCGTATATTGGTTATATAAAAAAGCCCCAGAGTGGGGCTTTTTTATTAACGCTTCCCCACGAGTCACTAACTATATCTGTTCGCTACGCTCCAAATCTAGTAAGTGCTCTCGGGCCCGGCTCGCTATTTTTGCTTATGAAAAGCAAAAATATAGCTGCGCCTTCAAAACGATAAAGGAGTCCCTCAAGGGACTCCTTTTGATTATCGTTTTGACCAGGCCGGTCGCTTGCGAGCTTTGCGGAGACCGAACTTCTTTCGTTCTACGGCACGGGGGTCTCGCTTGAGGAAACCTTCACGCTTGAGTGGTATACGACGAGATTCTTTCTCCATTACGAGAGCGCGAGCAATACCGAGACGGATTGCGTCAGCTTGAGATGAGATACCGCCACCTACTACCTTGGCAGTGATGGTGTAGTTCTCAATCCCGGCTTCTTTTGTTTCAAGAATATCTGAGAGAACCTGCTGAAGGGCGAGGTGCTTAAAGTACTCTGTGTGTGGCTTGTTGTTTACGGTAATTGAAGTTGCTGTCGCTGGGGTTAGACGAACGCGAGCAGATGCTGTCTTACGACGGCCGATGCCTTCAATGTATGGTGTCTTTGTGGTTGCCATAATAATTATTCAGAAATTACGAGTTGCTTGAGTAGTTGCTTCTTGTGCTTGTTGTTCGGAAGCATACCAGCAATAGTGCGGCGTAGTGCTTCACCGTAGCCACGGCGAGTAGAAAGGTGCGCAAAAGTCTCTGTCTTGCGTCCTCCTGGGTAGCCAGAAAAAGTCTGATAGAGCTCCGCCTTCTTCTTCTCTGACATGTCAAGCTTGCTGGCATGAGTAATCTCTACAGTAACATCCGCCATGATATGACGGGCGTAGTCAGCAGAAACCTTACCAAGAAGCACTTTAGCTGCTTCGGTAGCAAGGATACCAAGACGCTTGCCGGTGGCATCGATGGTGTGAGTTTTGGTTGTTGTTGGTGTTGTTGTCATACGTTTTTTATTCAACAAATTCAATTACCGCCTCATCACGACCAGATGGCATGCGACCAAGCTTGATAACGCGTGTGTACCCACCGTTGCGTTCTGCAAATTTTGGAGCAATGTCAGTAAAAAATTTCTTAATAATTGAGTCAGTTGGCTCACCAAGGCGACTGGCAACTACACGACGTGAAGCGACTCCGTCCTTTTTGGCAAATGTTACCAAACGCTCAATTCGTGGCTGTAGTTCTTTTGCCTTAGCGAGAGTCGTAGTAATACGACCGTCTCGAATGAGAGATACCGAAAGACCGCGGAGCAAAGAAGCTCTTTGATCCTTAGTGCGGCCTAGTTTTCGGTTGTTATTAGAGTGTCTCATATGTTTATTCGGTCAGTGATAGACTCATCTTCTCGAGAAGAGCGATAATCTCTTCAAGACCCTTTGGTCCAATCCCGTCAAGCGCTAGAATATCATCTTTTTTCTTTCGCACAAGCCCTCCGACAGTTCGGATACTGGCTTCTTCTAGTGCCTGTAGTGTACGTGAGGAAAGATCAAGAGTTTCAATACGGGTTTTTAGAACATCAGGATTTGGTTCGGTATCATGTTCCTCGACTTTTTCTTCGACTGCTACTGGAGCAGTGTGTGAGATATAATCTTCTTGGAACCCGATAACTGACTTGAGCTGATGAATCATGATTTCGATAGCTTTTTCAAGAGCGACTCGAGGAGTGAAGGTTCCGTCAGTCTCGATGTAGACACGTAGGCGGTTGTAGTCAGTACGGTCACCTACACGCATGTTCTCTACTTCGTAGTTTGCACGACGAATTGGTGTAAATACCGCATCAAGAGCAATAGTACCGATTTCCACCTTGTCCTTCTGGTGAATTTCGCGAGGAACATAGCCAAGACCTTTCTCAATCAAAAGCTCCATTTCTAGGCTACCTGATTTTGAAGTGATTTCGGCAATGTGTTGGTCTCCGTTCAGGATTTCAACTTGTGAAGGCACAATCAGATCTGCAGCAGTGACGTTGCCTGCACCAGTCTTCTTGATAGTGATAGTCATCGGCTCATCTCCATGGAGAGTAAGTCGTACACGACGAAGATTGAGAAGGATCGTAATGACATCTTCTTTGATGTTCGCTAGAGTACTAAATTCATGTTCAGCTCCTTCAATTTTTACCTGTGTAATCGCTGCTCCTGGAAGTGATGAGAGAATGATGCGGCGCAGTGAGTTGCCAAGGGTGTGGCCGTATCCTGGGTAGAGGTTGTCTATCTCAAAGACTCCTTTAAGTTCGTCTTCGGACACGACACGTGGCTTTGAAGGTAGAGTTACGTTTGTTTCTAACATAGTTTTGCAATTACGCTTAATAACCTCAATATCCTATCGACTGTAGTATTCCATAACCAGTTCCGGATCGAACAAAGTTTCGGTTGGGTTATACACTGGTACCCCGGTCATAGAAGCAGTAAGTTTCTTGATATCAATTGAAAGCCATGCAGGAACAGAGGCAGATTCGTGAGTATCAGCAATGGTCACAAAAAGACCGGTTTGCTTACTTCCTTCACGAATTGTAACAACATCACCTACCTTCACTTTGTGTGAAGGAATTGAGAGACGCTTGCCGTTTACGATAATGTGACCGTGAGATACAATTTGTCGGGCAAAACGACGAGTCTTAGCAAGACCAAGACGATAGACAACGTTGTCAAGACGAGACTCAAGACGTTCCATTAGGTGTGGAATTGGCTGAGTGCTTTTCTCAATTGATTCGTCTACGTAACGACGAAGTTGCTTTTCAGTGATGCCGTATGTAAAACGCATCTTCTGCTTTTCAGTAAGTTGACGCTTGTAGTCACTTGCCTGTCCAGCACGTTTAAGCTTTCGCCCTCCGCGCGCTTGTGACAAAGCAAATTTTTCAGTTTGAGTTTTTTCGAAGATTGGTGCACCGAGGCGCTTGGCAATCTTAAATTTTGGTCCGATTTTCATAATGCTTTGTAATTAGATGCGACGTGGCTTAGGTGCTCGTGGGCCATTAAATGGAACTGGAGTCATGTCGGTGATACGAGTCACACCGATTCCTTTGCCAGTAAAAGCACGAAGGGCTGATTCGCGTCCGGCACCTACGCCGCGGACAACTACTTCAGCATCCTTCATTCCCATCTGCTGAGCCTTCTCACCTATGATTTCTCCCACCTTTGCAGCTGCAAACGGCGTACTCTTACGAGAACCTTTAAAACCAAGTGCACCACTTGAAGCACTCATCACTGCGTTACCTTTGGTGTCGCAGAGTGTGAGAAGTGTGTTATTGAAAGTTGCTAGAATATTAAGCTTACCGGACGCAAGTTTGCGTTTTGGAATCCTATTGAGTGCGCGTGATGTACCTGCTACATCGGAGCCTCCGCCCTTTTTGATGATACGTTTCTTACCCATATGTCAATACGTAATAATTTTTAATAAGTGTTTTAAGTCTTTTCGAGCTTACGACGTCCACTTCCCATAGTCTTCTTGGCACCCTTGAGTGTACGTGCGTTGGTTTTTGTACGCTGTCCACGTGCAGGAAGACGCTTGGCGTGACGTGAGCCACGGTATGACTGAATATCCTTAAGACGCTTGATGTTTGAAGAAATCTCTCGTTTGAGGTCTCCTTCAATCTGGAAAGATTCAACTTTTTCGCGAATTGCGTTTTCCTGATCTGTTGTGAGTGTGGTTGGCTTTACGGCTGGATCGATGTTGAGCTCCAAGAGGATCGCTTTTGAACGAGATAGTCCGACGCCAAAAACAGCGGTTAGACCGTACGCGATTTGCTTCTCATCTGGAATTGTAATACCTGAAATTCTCATATTAATTTATCCTTGACGTTGCTTGTGACGTGGCTTCTTCTTGTTGATGACAAAAACTGTTCCTCTTCGTTTAACAATAATGTCATCAGGGCTCATTTTTTTAACTGATGATCTTACTTTCATAGGTGCTTTTAGAGTCTCTTTGTAATACGCGCTTTACCGCCATATGGATCAAGTACCATGCCCACTTTGTCACCAACGAGAACTCTAATACGGAACTTGCGCATTTTACCGGCAAGGTACGCGATAACTTCCCCTTTGGTGTCATCAAGAACGACACGAAAAAAAGCATTGGGTAGAGCTTCCTCTACAATTCCATACGCTAGTTCGTCTTTTGTGGCTTGTTCTTGTTGATCCATTAAACGTGGCTGAGTGTAACAAAATAAAACACGCGAGTCAAGAGACTTGCGTGTGTATAAGGTTATTTTTCTTCTCCGATTACCTCAATAATTTCAATGTCATCGGCTTCTGATGGGAAGGCGCGACGCCAAAATGGTTTGCTGGCAACTCGTGCACTCTTGATACCTGGATGTGCGGTAAGAACGGTACTGATAGAAGTCTTTGACTTCCCTGCTAAGTCTTTTTGGAGTTGCACAGGGTCAAATTCAGCGACAATGGTTGGCTTACCAACAACTTTAAAGGTAATTGAGGTTAGGTCGGCTAGATTTGAGGAACTGGTAGTAAGGTCGGGATAGCTGAATTCTAGTACAGAAGCATCGACAATCCGAACTGGCTCCCGGTTATAGGTTGAAATGGTCTCTTTGGCAAGATAGGCGGCAAATTCTTCTTGTTTGAAGAGGGGCATTTGTAGAGTAGCTTGCTGGCGGATAGTGACTAGATTTTCACCATAGGAAATTGTAGGTAATTCCTGGTAGGTAATGGCAACTGAGTTTTCGAAAGTTGTAAATCCGGCCGGCTTCTCGGTTTTGATACGAGTAAGCAGCTCATCACGAAGCTGGAGCTGTAGTTCTTGCTTAGCCTTACTCAATTCAGTGTCATTAATAATGAACTTTGGACCATTAAATCCGCCAGTAAAAGCTTCGCGGTTGGTGGCGTAAATAGAATTATAAAGTTCATTTAGGTTGTTTTCTTTGAAACCAGGTACGTCAAAACGAGTGTTAGCCGCTAGGTTGTATTCTTGGCCCATAGCATCGGCAACCACTTCAGCACGAATAGTACCAGGAATAAGTGTTCCTGAAGTGTCCTTGAGTGCTCCTGGAACCACTATTGAATCCTGGATTCTAAAAATACGACCTTCAGCAGTACGAAAACGAGTGTTTTTGACCAAACGCTCTGTACCGGGAGTGGTCTTTATGATTTCAATAGAACCCTTAGTGAGAGATTCAACATGCTCCTCGCCGGAAGCGGCAACCTGTTTTTCTTTTGTGGCGTCGATAGAAATGATCTCATAGCTTAGTGCTGAATCACGGCGATCTGGATAGGCAGTAAACTCAGCATTGACCACTGGTTCATTAAATTCTGGGTACACCGTTAATGTAGTCTTAGAAAGTAGTGCACTGAGACCAAATACTGCGACTACTAGTACCACTACCACTACAGACAACAGGATAAACTTACTCTTACTTTCTTTGTTGCCATCTTTGATAACTATTGTTTCAACATCGTCATCAGCACGCTCTGTAGAGTTTGGAGTTGCGGTTCGTTGTGAGATAGTAAGAGGGCGATCTGTAGCAGGTCGTCGACGCGGTTCTGCTGGACGAATGTCCTGTAAGTTCCATTTTTGTGTCATATGCTTATTGTACAGTATAGCGGTTTATAATTGTTCAAATTTACTTTGCTGATCTCTTGTGTGGAAAAACTGTGCTGATATTAAGAGTGCAGTATCAGGGGAAGTTGTTTTAAAAGCAGCAGCGTCTTCGGGTGAGTACTGCTTATTGAGCAGCTCCGCACTTACATTGTACGCTGCATGCGGCATTTTGGTAGCTGTAGTAGCTGCTTTAAGGATGTGTTGATTAAAGAAAGGTTCTGTCTCAAGATTACCGTGAATATAAATCTTTTTTGGGATAGCTAGCGTGTCGCCAGTCTCTTTAAAAAGCTCACTAATGCGTATTTGGTATGCTTTAAGGATTTTGTTTATTTCTTCTTGCTGCTTTTCTGAACTTTGAATAACAAAGCAAGTCATGTCGTTGCAAGTTAAATACCCATACGCTTCTTCGAGAGGAACTCCAAGAGCTTCTGAAATTTCGCGAGCAATGGAAAAGGATCCATAAGGAGTATGTGTACAGTAGGTCAATACCCCATCGCGCACAATGCCGATCTCGGTTGATTCGTAGGTAATATCAACTAAACAAAATTCAGTAGTCTGCGCCATGATGTTGGACATGGTCAAGTAGTATGGCAGCATAAATGAATACTGGAAGAGAGTGCTACCAGGAAACATTTTTTCTTTAGCATCAGTGATGGCGTTTATTAGATATTTTTGCACTACCGCTGTCGCTTCAATTACTCTCACTGAATTGGCTTTTTGTTTTCCTGTGACATGAACAGCATAGCCATTAGCAAGTATTTTAATGGTTGAACGGGCGACTATTGCGAGACCGAGTTCGTGGATTTTTTCGTTTTCGAGCATTTCTGACTCGACTTTTTGCTGAGCTGTGCGCAGAAGCTCGCTTACTAAAGTATCAGATACTTCAAACTCCTCCTCATTTTGGTATGAAATAGTTTTGGTGGCTGTATACGACCACGGAGCAGCTACGGTAACCTGAAGTGAATCAATTTTTTGTGAACCAATTTTCTCATAGTAGGCCTTCCTCCCCTCTCCATCAAGTGACATGAGGGCGTTCATGAGTGAAGTCATGACGCTCTTGGCGCTATCATTTACGGACTGGATTTTTCGGAGGGGTGAATATTCACGTTTGGACCAAATAATGTCTGGATGTGTTTTTGTGGGGTCTGAAGCGACTATAGCAGCAAGTACGCTGCCAGAACCAATATCAATAAGAGCTCCGTACTGCACCTTATTTTTGCCTGATGAAAAGAAACCCATGTAGTAACAATTATACATGGGTTTCTTGAGCTTGCGTACAACCTTTTGTGATTGACGTGGATAGTGTTTGAAATAGATTCTATTCTAGAATCGCTTTGATACGACGCACCCCGGCGGAAGAAGATTCTTCTTTGATAATTTTGAAGGTCTTCCTGATGTCGTGTAGATTTTGGACATGTGGACCACCACAAAGCTCACGTGAATAGATAGCGCCGTCGGAGCCTTTCATCGTGTAAACCTTTACCTCGTCTGGATATCTGTCCCAGAAGCTGGCTTCGATAGTACTATCAGCCTGTGCCTTTTCCTTGGACATAATTTCTATAGTAACTTCCCCACCGGCCTTAATCGCATCGTTGACATACATCTCTACACGTTCCAGGTTTGCTTTTTCGATTTTTTCAGGATGAGTAAAGTCATAGCGAAGACGTTCACCTGTGATGTTTGAACCAGCTTGATGAATGTGAGTCCCTAACTCCTTTTGAAGACCTGCCAACATGAGATGAGTGGCTGTATGGAGCTCGATTACTAACTCTGAACTATCGGCTAGCCCACCTTTAAATTTTTGTTCAGCACCGGTTCGTGATGTCGCTTTATGTTGTTCCATTAGTGCATCAAAACCAGCTCGTTCAACTACGAGACCTTGTTCTGCAGCTATTTCTTCTGTGAGTTCAATTGGGAAGCCGTAGGTAGTATAGAGATCAAAGGCATTTTGGGCACTAAGCGCCTTCTTGGCCACTGGTGCTACTGATTTATCAATCACCTTTTTACCATCTACTTCCTTACTTACGACATGGATTTGTAGTGAGATTTTATTGAATTGCTTGAGGCCAGCTTCAAGTGTCTTGCGGAATTGCTCTTCTTCGCGTGCTATAGCTTCAGTAATTTCGGCTTTCTTAGTCAGCAGTGTTGGGTAGTGGGCACTATACGTAGTAATGACACTCTCAGCTAGCAGTGCAAATTTGCCGGCAGGAATAGCGAGCTTGTCAGCGTAACGTACTGCTCGGCGTAGTAATCGGCGCACAAAATAGTCTTGGTCGGTATTGCCTGGCATGATGCCGTCACCAATCAGGAAGACTGCGCCACGGATATGGTCAGTAATTACCCGAAATGCCACTAGGTTGTCTTCATAGTGAAGACCTGAAAGATTTTCAATTTGGGTTACTACATTCTGAAGTAGGTCGACCTTGAACATGTCGGGTTGACCGACCTTGGCTGCGGCAATACGCTCCAGGCCACCACCAAAGTCGACATTACGTTGCGGTAGTTTCGAAAATGAGCCGTCTTCTTGCTTGATGTACTCAATAAACACTGAGTTACCAATTTCCAAAAATTGTCCGGAATCGCTGTTTGGGTGCGCAGCCTGCTTGCTGTATACCGGATGAGTGGCATGCTCAGGCCCAAAGTCATAAAATACTTCACTGTCAGGGCCGCCGATCTCACCAGCGGGCATGTTGACTGGCTTACCAGAGCGACTCCACCAGTTTTTGGCAGCATCATAGTAAAAGATACGACCACCTTGCATGCCGACTTGGTAGCCGTCTTCTTCGCTTCCAATAAAGACATCTTTGGCTTCGATACCACGCTCAGCAAAAAGCTCCTTCCAAATACTTACTGCTTCGTGGTCGCGCGGGATACCAAGTGCTTCATCTCCTGCAAAGACAGTTACATAAATTTTAGCTGGATCAAGCCCTACTTCATCAACCAAGAAAGTAAAAAACCAACGCAGTTGTTCTTTTTTAAAGTAATCGCCTAGAGACCAGTTACCAAGCATCTCAAAAAAAGTAGTGTGACGATTGTCGCCTACCTCTTCGATATCGTTGGCGCGAAAACATTTCTGTGAGTCAGTGAGGCGCACGCCTTTTGGGTGTTTTTCACCCATGAGATACGGGATGAGAGGTTGCATACCACTGCCGGTAAAGAGCGTGGTTGGGTCATTTTCTGGTACGAGTGCAGAAGAAGGAACAATGGCGTGACCATTTTTTTCCATAAAGGCTAGATATTTCTCTCGAATTTCATTTCCACTCATACCAAAATAATTAGATAATAATATGCAGCACTATACCAAAAACCTTATAAAATGCTAACTTTTATACGACCTCGATTTATTTTTTGCGGGCAAAAGCGCTCAGGTCTTTTTGGACTGTTGCAATCGGCCCGGCCGCACTAATCACTAACGCCTGTGGGTTTAGGTATTTTCTGAGAGCGGCATTAATCTCCTTTTGGGTTACTGTTTGGAATGCTTGGCGAAAGGCTTTGTACTGTTCCCATTGTAAACCGTATACTAAATTTGTGTGGACTAATGCGGTAGTGTTATTTAAGGAATCAAAAACCAAGGTTTCACCTGTTTTTAGAATGGTTTTAAAACGTTCAAATTCAGATTTGGTGATGCCTTTATCAACAATGCTCTCTATTTCACGAAGGGTTGACGTAACGCCCTGTACGACGTCTTTTGGCGCAAAGAAGGTGAGAATTCGCCAGTAGCCAACTTCAGAAGTGGTGATACCATCGGCGCGGGCGTAGATAGTGTAGGTCAAGCCCTCCTTCTCGCGGACAGTACTCATTAATCGACCAGCAAAGCCTCCCCATTTACCAAGGACAGCTAGTCCAAAGAGAAAAGCTGGTAAGTCACTATCAGTGAATGTGAGTGGCATATGGCCGCCGATTGAGAGTTCAATATTTTGTTTACTCTTAACCTCGTGTAAAAGTACTTGTCGTGAAGTTTTCTCTGTACCGAGTACAATCTCTTTGTCGATGAGCGTTAGCACTGAAGCCGTCTTTAGTTTTTTAAGTGCAGACAATACCACCATTAGTGAGGCTTCGTTGCCACCAACACTAATGGTCCAGTATGCATTCATGAATTCTGCATGGATTTGTTTCAGTTGTAGAGTAGAGAGGCCTGTCAGAGCCTTTTCGACATCAGCTGGTGGCACGTCAAAATGTCTGCTTTCATTACTAAAAAGAGAATTCCGTAGCGCTGAGAGTGCGATTCCTCGTGCATTTTCTTTAAATAATTCCAGCGAATTTTTAAGAGTTTGAGTCGCGCGTTTTTGTTCACTTGCTTTGAAAGTGGGTTTAGTCAAAAGTATTTCAAGCAACTGTAGTGTCGGCTTCAGCTTTTCAGCTAGGGCTGCCATCGTAATAGAAATCCTCCCTTCACTTTCACTGATCGTTATACTTGAGCCAAGCTCATCAAGCTTGTGTTGGAATTCTTCACGACTGTATAGCCCAGAACCAGACAGTACGAGATCTGGATAGAGAAGTAACAGTGCTGTGCGGGCGGGTGAATTTTCTGAATAACAGTCAGCGGTAATATGAAGAGTAACTGTTGCCGCATAAGGCTTGGTAATTTCGGAAAGAGCGTAGTGCTCGTGGGTTGTGGTTTTAATGTGCATACTAAATACTCTTATAATTACCAATAGTGAGAGCATTCGGAGCAATCAAGGCTTGTGATCTTTGTTTTACCTGCTTGCCAGTAATGCTACGAAGAATCTTTTCCGTTTCAAAGTACTGGGACCAGTCGCCTGCAGCTACGTATTCTGTTAGCTCAGCGGCAATATCTAAACTACTGTCCCGGTTGAAAATTTCTTCACTGACTGTTTTGGTAACAATAGTTTTGAGGTGCTTTTGAATAAAATCCATCGTCAGTTCAGCTACAAGCTTACGCACCAGCGACTCCATTTTTTCAGCTGTGGTCTTTTTGGTGAGTGTGATAAAAATAGTGGCGATGTTTTCGTCTTTTGTTGGTTCTTGACTCACTGAAATAGTGGCCGCAAGTCCTGTGTCGATTAGCTTTTTTTGGAGAATACTATCAGGACCATCTACAAGTAGCTTCAGTACTATCATTGTCTCGTACCAGCCACTGCTTGGAAATCCGGGATGCTTCATACCAATTGCGAGGACATTAGTAGTGCCTGGTCTGACAATTTCAATACGACGAATTCCCTCCTGAGCTGGTTCGATAATTACAGGTCGTAGCTCGACTGCTGGTTCTGGAGCAATCTCTCCAAAGTGTGCAAAAATCTCTTCAAGAGCAGGAGCAAGTTCAATATCACCAAGGACCATTAAAACCGCATTGTTGGGGCGGTAGAAATGGTTATAGAAACGTTGTAGTTTATCAGTAGTATAGGCAGCAATATCTTCTCGGAAACCGATTGTTTCATGCCCATAAGGGTGTGAATAAAATGCCGTTGCGGTCATAGCTACTGAAAGGGCGAATTGTGGATCACCATTGTACATATCAAATTCACTGAGTACGTTGGTACGTTCTGGCAAAAATTCTTTATCTGCCAAAACTACTTCGCGCATGCGATCAGCTTCTATGCCAACAACGCGTGAAAAATGCTCGACACCATAGGAAAAATAGTAGGTAGTGCGATCTTTCCAAGTGTTGGCATTCAGAACCGCACCTACTTCGCGTTCAAATCGGGTTGCACCAGCATCAAGTTTCTTTTTAAGGTCTTGCTTAGTCGGTTTAAAAAGCATGTGCTCAAGCATGTGCGCAACACCGGTCTCGCCTGGTTGTTCGTCACGAGCTCCTACGAGATACGTGATATTTGTAGTTACCACACCAGTGCCTGGGATGTGTTTATAAAGAACACGCAAACCGTTTTTGGTAAGTACGTACTCACTGATACTGCCGACCGTTTTTCGGTGTGTAAAATGTTTAGATAGTGTAGCGGGCTTCTTCAGTAGCTTTGACATTGTATAAAAATTGTTTATATTCCTCGAAAACGTG
>CAIMDH010000086.1 GCA_903839715.1 uncultured bacterium | reverse complement strand
TAGTTGATTTAAATTAAATGGCTCGATTGTAAGTGCTCCGCTTTCTACTCCTTTCTCAATATCTACATCAGATAAAAACATACAAAATAGCTTACTCTAAAATAAACGTCTTATCGGTACCGTAATACTCTGGCCACTTTTCGTTGTAGTACGCAAACATTCTAGCCAGGCGGTCTTGTGACAACTCTTCAACACCAAGCTCCTGCATTGCCGCTTCAAGAACAGTTCTGACTGCTGGCAAACCTGCTTCGTTGTCGGTCACCGTTTCAAATTCAGCCAAATAACCATACCCCGCATTTTTATCGAGACACACTGTAATACCTTTGTAGGCATATTCAACTCTCTCTCGTGACCATTTAGCCTGATAAACAAAACCAGTTGCTTCAAGCATGACATCAAGTTCAGCAAGTGTCAGTGGAAGCGCCTCCTCAAATTCTAGACGACTTACACTGTTGGCACTAGTACCACCATCAAGTGCTGCCTTGATTACCAAAAGCACCTCCGCGTCTTTTTGTCGAGTGCGAATAGATAGATCTTTTCCCTTTTCAATAATCTCCATAAAAGACCTTTCTTGTTCTGGTTTGAAGAACGGTAAGAGCAAGCTATAGAGGGCGTGTACATCGCCATTAGTAAAATAATGGTTGAGTTGGGTGTTAGTGGCCGTGATTTGTAATTTTGGATCCGCAGTTTGCATCTTCTGAATAAATGCATCTGCTGCCTCTTTAGTACCGAGCAGGGATTTAATTTCGATTTCGTAATGTGCCATAGTGGATCAATTATACTGGAGAGACTGAATATGCGCCAAACAGACAACTTGTCGAGCCTGTTGTATAATGTACGTATGATGCATTTTCCCACCGTCCCAGTTGTTATAGTGGCCGCCATGACCAGAAACAAACATGGTATCGGCCACAACAATCAGTTGCTTTGGCATATCCCAGCGGATTTAAAGCGATTTAAAGAGCTCACGCTTGGGCACCCCATTATCATGGGACGGAAAACCTTTGAATCAATTATTGCCATGCTTGGTAAGCCACTGCCTGGACGAACCAATATTATCGTTACCCGCAATCCTGAATATACAGTGCCGGGCGCCATAACAGCAGGCTCGCTTGAAGCGGCTTTTACCATTGCTGAGAATGAGAAACCAACTGAAATCCATATTGGTGGTGGCGCTGAACTCTATTCGGCCGCACTACCATATACTGATAAACTTCATCTCACATTAGTAGACAGCGAATTGGAAGCGGATACTTTCTTCCCAGATTTTACTCATGATTTTGTCGAGACCAAACGCTACCCAAAAGCTGAACATGAAGGACTCACGTACGAGTGGATAGACTTTGAACAAAAAAAGCCCTGATAAAAAACTCCAGAAATTTCTGGAGTTTTTTATTTTAAAAATTTGCTACTTAGTCTTTTGGCAAAAACTTTTCAAAAAACACCCGGAAGTAATCTTCTTCGTATCGTACCAGGAGTTGGTCTTTAGTGTTTTCAGTTGTAAAGGTCAAGCGTGGGACGCCGCGAGCGATTACTACCGGGATACACTCATCAACTTCACCAGAGACCACTACCGCGCCTGCCGCCAGCCCATCAACCAGGTTTGATCGTTCGTACTGGATTTCACGGCCAAATAAGTCACTGCGGCCACGATGGTCCTCCATTGGATTAATACCCCACCAAGCAAGCGCAATACCGGTAGCACCATAGCGAAACGGCGCCGAGTGACTGTCGGTAATAATGACACCGAGCTCGGTCAGACCAAATTGTGATTGCAGATAGTGATATACCTCCTCGGCCAAGGCGAAACTATTTTCGGGCAGTAAAATGTAGTGCCCGTCACCATTACTTTCATCGATACCCGCAGCGCCCAAAAAGGCATGCTCGGCTACGGTCAGCGGTGAATTTGCATACTCACGGTGAATAATAAAATCAGCTGAAGCTTCTATCAGTTCACGCTTGTTGGTGTCAGCTATTTTTAAGCACCGGCCTTGATGAATAGCCGCTACCTTAGAGCTAATCAAGATCACATCTCCGTTTTGGAGTGGTGGCAATGCTTCATCAAGTACTGCATAGAGATCATCTTGTGGTGGCTTAAGGACGCGGGTTTTGACTGGGATGAATTCCATATTTATTTGTATAGTAGCAAGGGGGTAGATAAAACAAAAGAAACGCCAGCATTGCTGGCGTTTCTTTTGTTTTGCTGATGTGGACTATTCCACATCAACTTCTTAACAGAAGCTGTATACCTTTTGGCTAGTTTACTTCGCTATCGCTCGTATACTAACTCAAAAGCTTTATTGAT
>CAIMDH010000085.1 GCA_903839715.1 uncultured bacterium | reverse complement strand
CCGATCTCATTGATTGTCGCCACATGCAGGGAACATGCAATTCCGAAGATTGCCACATTTGACCGGGATTTTTCAAAAATCAAAGATCCCGTCCGCGTTAAAATCTAAAAAACCGATATCTCGGAGTACCTACATACGGTAGAGCTTGGGATGTTGCTGTTGCGCCAGACTGGTACCGAGACTATAAGCTGGCCGGGACCCTCAATGTACCGCGGTTTAAGGAGCTTACCGTTGAATATAAAGTAAAATCTGGTCGAACTGCTGGCGGCGAGGCGACGTTTAGTTACTTCCCAACTACTTCTCCTTACACAGGTCTCGTTGCTTTACCAGTGCCTGCAGGTACGCCACAGGGTTACGAAAATGCAGCCCGAGCCTTACTTTTTGCAAATAAGACCGGACAGGAGGTGAGCGTTCGCTTTGCAACCTACTCGGACGCCGTAGCAATTGAAGATAAACTAAATCTCGTCAAGAAGCATGATCTGGCTGGACTAGCATTGTTCAAGATTGACGGCGAAGAGGACTCAGATTTATGGAAGTTGTTTTAAGAAAAGATGAAGTGTAAAAATAGTCCCATGAGACCTTTGGTCTCGTGGGACTATTTTTATTTTAGAATCTGCTCTCTAAAGTACTGGGATAGTGTTATGTACACCTGGCGTTTGAGAGTTTCTGGTAAGGAAAGAAGGTGTTCAAAAGTCTCCCATTTTACAGCTGTGAATTCCTTGTCAGTTGCCTTAGCTAGATCAATCACTACCTCGGGTTTTAGTTTCAGAAAGTACCATTGGTGAATTTGTCCAATGCAATTGGGGTTTGTAAGTCTGGTACGCAGTTCATCGGTGTAATTATAGTATAACCATTCTGGGAACTTCGTAACCCGCTCAATATCGTTGATAGTTAGGGCAGTCTCCTCAAATAGTTCACGCCATAGTGTTTGCTCGCAAGTTTCATCAGCATCCATACCGCCTTGTGGAAGTTGCCAAACGTTTGCATTGTCACTGCGCGCAAAAAGTGCTATCAGACCAGCGTCATTATAGATAACGCTTCCAGCTCCGGCTCTGAAGTATTGGTTTTGTGACATAGGTATAAGAAGTGTATCATAGTGTATATGCAGCACATTGCTCTCTTGGACTGCAATAATTTCTTCGTTTCATGTGAACGACTCTTCCGCCCTGACTTGCTGGGTAAGCCAGTGGTGGTACTTTCTAGTAATGACGGCTGTGTAGTAGCGCGCTCTAAAGAGATAAAGGACATGGGGATTCCTATGGGTGTCCCTTATTTTCAAATAAAGGACATGCTCACAAAAGCGAAAGCAACAGTTTTCTCCTCTCACTTTGCATTGTATCGAGATATTTCAAAACGTGTCTTTGATGTTGTGCGTGAGTCCTTTCCTGATTTGGAGCAGTATTCTATTGATGAATGCTTTTTTACCTTTGAATCAGATGATCCGCTAATTGTAGCAGCTGAACTAAAAAGGGAAGTTGAACGCCAGGTCGGTATCCCGGTCTCGGTCGGTATAGCATCTTCAAAGACACGTGCTAAATATCTAAACACGGTTGCAAAAAAGACAACAGGGTTGGCCTACTGGGAAGATGAAAAGTGGCAGCAGGAGTTTAAGTTAGTTAATCTGACGGAGATTTGGGGAGTTGGTAAGGGTCGTACCGCAGCATTTAAAAAGCACGGGATAGTAACTGTAGATACGTTACTATCGCTTGCTCCGGCTGTGGTTGGTCAACTATTTGGTGTTGAGGGTGTGCGTCTTCAAGCTGAGTTGCTAGGAAAGCCAGTATTGCTTGTAAGCCCATTCCGTTTAGCACAAAAGAGTATTACTAGCACACGCTCTTTTGCAAAGAGTTCTACCTCATACGCTGTTGTTGAGGATGCTATTAAGTACCACCTGCATCAGTGCATAAAAGATCTTGAAACCATGGATTTGTTAGCTACAGGACTAAAAGTGCTTATATCTCCTGGAAGATATAGTGATTATGCGTTCCAGGGTGCTTCCAAGGAGATTATCTTAACAGCACCGTCAAGAGATGTCTTTGTCTTACAAAAAGCTGTTATTGAAGCATTACAAGCTTGTTTTAGAGAGTCTGTACCCTATAAAAAAGCTGGTATCCTCTGCACTGGTTTGGTGTCTGTTGATAAACAAACACCGTCACTTTTTTCTGATACTGAGACTATTCATAACCAAAAAACTAACAGTATTTCACAGACGTTACTTTCCATAAATGCCAAATATGGCCAACCACTATTGCAGCTTGGTCGAACGGAGACACAAGGAAGGGCTTGGCAGGTACGCAAAGAACTTGAGTCGCCATCCTATACGACGAGCTGGAAAGAAATAAAAACCGTCCGTTCATAGTCGTTGATAGTATTGAAAGACAGGTGTTCTTTAAGACTTTTAGGTATACTGTCCAAGATGTATCAATGAAACCTTGTTAAATAACACAATTAAATTAAATATTGTCCTTGGCTCTAATAGTTATCAACAACAACTATCAGACAACATGTCTTGGTAGGTTGTATACTGATTGGTAGACGATTGAAGTGATGTAGATAAATTGGCTGAGCTTTTCAAAAAATTTATACGCATCTTCTCCACAGAAACTTCAATCGGGTAGTTCTGCATAAGCAATGAGCTTCGCAAAACTTTAGTTATTTAATAAAATTTAATACAACATAAACATGTTCGTAATTCCAACACACGTTGGCTTTACGCACCGGGTAGTCGCGATGCTCGTTGCGTGTGCAACTGTTCTCTGGTCAATCGGGGTGTACAGTACAGCACAAGCAGCTAACCTTATTGAAGTTCAAGATACGTTAACAGATTCAGGTCCAAGTGTTACTTCTGGTCACAATTTCAGTTTTGAAATTCCAGCCGGTTCAACAGTAGGAACTACAACTGATTACGTAATCACTTTCCCAGCAGGATTCACAGGAGTGAACACTGTAGTATCGGGAGATCTAGTTGTTAGAAAAAATGCCGGAGCTCCAATCACAATTGGTAACTTCGCGGCTGGAGCACAAACTCTTACGTTTGATAATATTCCTGCCACATCAACAGACGTTATTACTGTAGTACTCGCTGATGGTAAGGTAACTAACCCAGCAGGTATTCAGTCGTACGAATTTCTTATCTCTGTAGCAAATGCTACATCTGACACAGGACGTACTCGTGTAGCGATTGTAGATTATGTCACAGTAACTGCAGTTGTAGACACAACCTTTGATTTCGTTGTTTCAGGTCTTGCAACCTCAACATCAGTTAATGGTACAAGTACTACTGGCACAGCTACAGCAACTCAGATTCCTTTTGGTGTCTTGGCCGCTGGAAGTATCTATACACTTGGGCAACAGCTTAGTGTTCAGACAAACGCAGCTAACGGATTTGTGGTCACTGTTCAACAGGATAGTAACCTTGAATCATCGACTGGCGCTGACATCGACGGATTTAGTAATGGTACATATGTAAACACACCGACCGCCTGGTCTGCTCCAACAAACTCATTGTTAGTTGAAAACACATGGGGACACTGGGGTCTCACCTCAAACGACTCAGACTTAAATGCGTCTGAATTCACTACAGGTGGCGGGGATCGTTGGGTCGCGGCTAGTACTACTCCACGAATCGTCTTTTCTCACAACGATCCAGCTGATGGTACAACCCAGGACTACGGTCAGGCTGAAGTAGCTTACCGTGTTCAAATCTCACCACTTCAGGAAGCGGGAGATGACTACAACACAACTCTCATGTATATCGCGACTCCTACCTTCTAAGGTTTGATACGCACTAACAAAAAACCACCTCAGGGTGGTTTTTTGTTTGGT
>CAIMDH010000084.1 GCA_903839715.1 uncultured bacterium | reverse complement strand
GCAAGATGTGATATCACAGGAGGTTAAAGACCGCATTGAGCGCGACAAGAACGCCGGAATTAAGCTAAACATCCAAGGCACTCCATCTTTTTTCCTTAACGGCAAGAAGATAGAAAATCCAAGAGGATATGAGGATTTCAAAAAGATATTAGAGGAGGCTCTTAAAAACTAATCATCACACATAATATGGAAAATATTACTGCACCAGAAACCGTAGTCGTACCGCAGGAGAAAACTGGCTACATGAATTTTAAATTCAAAAAATCTAAATTGCTTCTAATTGCATTAGGGACGGCAGTTCTCGCTGTTGTGCTTGCACTACTTTTTTCCAACGGATTTCTTGTTGCTGCTACCGTGAACGGTAGCCCAATTAGCCGTCTTGCAGTGATACAAGATCTTGAAAAACAAGGTGGCAAACAGGCGCTTGAGGCAATGGTAGATAAAAAACTTATCGAGACGGAGCTCTCAAAGAATGGAATCACCATCGAGATGAATGCCGTTGATACAAAGATAAAGGAAATTGAAGCGGGGGTTGCTACACAAGGGGGCACGCTTGAAGACGCACTTGCATCACAAGGAATGACCATGGAACAGTTGCGCGAACAAATTGAGACACAGTTAAAGCTTGAGAAACTCTTGGCAACGAAAGTGCAGGTTTCTTCCGAAGAGGTAGACGTGTACATCACTGAAAATAAGATTACTCCACCGAAGGATGTAAGTCTTGAAGAGGTAAAAACCCAAGTCGGAGAGCAGTTGAAACAAGAGAAGTTTCAGACAGAAGCGCAAAAGTGGGTTGCTGACATCACCGAAAAGGCAAATATAAAGTATTATGCAAATTATTAAACGCATACATTTCAGTCTCATTATTCTTGTCGGGATAGCGGTGTTTCTGATTTTTGGATATGTGTACTCAAAGTTCGGTGTATCACTATTGTCATATAGTACCGATGCTTCCACACAAACTACTTCCACTAATAAAAGGGGACAGGGACAATAAAATCCTGAAATCTGTGTCATAATTTTACATATGCCACGGCAAGCTCGGGTATCAGTAGCAGATGTTGTCTATCATGTTATTAATCGGGCAAACGGCCGTGCTCAAATCTTCCATACAGATAAAGACTATCAGCACTTTGAATCACTCCTCCTAGAAGCCAAAGACCTCACAGATATGCGGATACTATCGTACTGCATTATGCCCAATCATTGGCACTTAGTACTCTGCCCTCGTACCGACACCGACCTAGCTGAGTTTATGAGCTGGCTCACTAGTACCCATGTGCGCCAATATAGAACCATAACCAAAACAATTGGTTATGGTCACATGTATCAAGATCGTTATAAATCGTTTCCTACTGAGTCTAATCAATATTGCCAAACCCTTATCCGTTACGTTGAGCAAAATCCGCTTCGGGCGAAGCTGGTGATTAGAGCCGAGGACTGGAAATGGTCTAGCTTATGGCGCAGAGAGAGGGGTACTGATAAACAAAAACAACTACTCTCCTCACTACCAATTGATCTGCCTGGTAACTACCTAAAATCAGTTAATGAAGTATTAAAAGAAGACAACCTTAAAGACCTGAGGAATTCTGTGAATAAAGGTACTCCGTTTGGAAAAGATGTTTGGGTAGAAAAGATGGTAGAGGAACATAATCTGGGACATACAGTTCGGGGTAGAGGGAGGCCGAGAGGAAATTAGACCACACTTTTCCCAAAAATATTGTCCCTGTCCCCATTTTGCACATTATATGGAAAGAACTCCAAGTAAAAAATCATTGTCTATTGAATTACAAGAATTGTTTAATGCTGATCAAGCTGACCGAGTCTCCTTGCAGAGTGGAGAATTTAATTCTGAATCATGGAATTTAATTGCAGATAACGACGCTAAGCGTCTTGTTAAAGCTCGTGAGATTTATGATGAATATACAAAAGGAGCAATAAATCTTTCTAACGAAGAGATGGTGCAATTAGCATTTCTATTTCAACACAGTCTAGTGACAGATGATTATAAGAAAGTAGTAGAGTTAGGTGATGCAGCTGGCGAAGAAGGTAAATGGATTGCGGCAGCAGGGGAAGATCGGTGGCTAATTTCGAAAGGCGAAAAACAAAAATGGGGAACTCAATTTGCTCATGATGGCAGTCAGGCACCCATGCTTTCAGATGAAGAATCAGGTATTACAGACGAAATGCGACAGGAGCGGGGCATTCCAGTGAGAGCAGAACAAGTGTCTGACCACTTGGGTGAATAAAACTCTAACCCAGAAAAGTTCTAACATCGTCCCACACGGCCAGTAAACGGTTTTTAGATTTTAAATTCAACGTATAATTGATTCTAATCCCAGACGTAAATTAGTCTGGTATACTTTTGTTATGGATAATACTGAATTTCTAAAAAAGGCGATAGAGAAGGCACGAGAGTCAGTAGCTCAAGGTGGTTTCCCAGCAGGAGCGATAGTTGTGAAGGATGGAAAAATTATAGGTGAAGGTATTAGCATTGGGAATAAACTTAACGACCCAACAAGCCACGGCGAAATGTCAGCTGTTAGAGATGCGTGTAAGAATATTGCTTCGTCAGATTTAAATGGTTCTACGCTCTATGCGTCTATGGAGCCGTGTTCGATGTGTCACTCTGCTTCAATGTGGAGTGGAATCCAAAAGATAGTATTTGCGTGTTCAAAAGTAAAAGTGTCACCTGAGTACTATGGTGGAACATACAAGACAGTGTCTCTCAACGAGACCTTCAATAGACCACTTGAGATTGTTCAACAAGGTGAGCTAGAGGAGGAATCACTCGAAGTTGTGAAGCTGTGGGAAGCTACTTTTCTCTAAATAAGTTCTAACATCGTCCCAGACGGCCAGTAACAACATTACAGCTATATTTAGCAACACAAATTTGGTTCGAGTCCCAGATATGAATTGAGTTTGATATAATTAATTTGAGTCAAAAAATATTAAGGTTTTTAATTGTTTAAACATGTT
>CAIMDH010000083.1 GCA_903839715.1 uncultured bacterium | reverse complement strand
AAGATTAGTCACCCACATACTCCAGCAGCCTTTAATGTTTTGGTAAATCAGCTCCGTGGTCTATCTCTCGATGTTAAGCTCGAGCGAGAAAAAGTGGAGCGTCCAAAGCGTGATTATGAGTCTGCGTAATGTAATTAAGTATCTATGTCTACAAACCAACAAACATTCCAAAAGCATACTCCAGCTACGCCAAACTTCACCGACATCAGTCTCAAGCTTGCTTCACCAGAAACTATTTTAGAGTGGTCACATGGTGAGGTTACCAAACCAGAAACTATCAATTACCGTACCCAACGCCCTGAAAAGCACGGTCTTTTCGACGAGCGTATCTTTGGACCAGTAGAAGATTATGAGTGTTCTTGTAAGAAGTACCGCGGTATTCGTTACAAGGGTATCGTCTGTGAAAAGTGTGGAGTTGAAGTAACTCGCGCTATCGTTCGTCGAGAACGTATGGGTCATATTGATCTCTGTATTCCGGTATCACATATTTGGTTCCTTCGTGGAGTGCCAAGTCGTATTGCGATGATTCTCGGCATCACTGCTTCTTCAGTTGAAAAAGTTATTTATTTTGCTGGATATATCGTAACTAAGGTCAGTGAAGACGACCGTTCACGACTCCTCAAAGAACTCGATACAGAATTCAAGACTAAGTTTAAGGCGCTTCAAAACGAGGATGCTCGTGAGGCGCTCAAGACTCGTGCTGATGACATGAAGAAGGAAATTGAGAATATTGCTCCCGGTGTTGTATTGGATGAAGCTAATTTCCATCGTTATTCAATCAAGTACAGTACACTCTTTGAAGCAAAGATTGGTGCAGAAGCCATTTTTGAACTCTTTAAACAAGTTAATCTTGAGGAGTTAGTAAAACGTCTTGAGAAAGAGCGAGAGACTGCAGGGGCAATGGAACGTGCCAAGCTCGACAAGCGTCTGTCATTGATCCGTGGCATGAATAATGCAGGAGTACGTCCTGAGTGGATGTTTATTACTCGCATTCCGGTTATTCCACCAGCGATTCGCCCAATGGTAGCACTTGAAGGCGGGCGCCACGCTTCTTCAGACCTTAACGACCTTTATCGTCGTGTCATTAACCGTAATAATCGTCTCAAGAAATTGATTGATATTATGGCTCCTGATGTGATCTTGCGTAATGAGAAGCGTATTCTGCAAGAAGCAGTGGATGCTCTCATCGATAACTCGATTCGTCATGGTGGTGGCGCGTACTCAGCAATGAGTCAAGCACAGCGCCGACCACTGAAGTCTCTTTCAGATTACCTTAAGAGTAAGCAAGGATACTTCCGTCAAAACCTCCTCGGTAAGCGTGTAGACTACTCAGGACGTTCGGTAATTGTGATTGGACCAGATCTTGCACTTGATCAGTGTGGTCTGCCTAAGCATATGGCTCTTGAACTCTTCCGTCCGTTTGTGATCGCACAGCTCTTGAAACAAGAGCTTGCATACAACATTCGTGGTGCTGGACGATTGATTGAAGATGGAGTGCCAGAAGTGTGGGCAATTTTGGAAAATGTAATTAAGTATAAGCATGTCCTCCTTAACCGTGCGCCAACACTCCACCGTCAAGGTATCCAGGCATTCCGCCCGGTACTGATTGAAGGTAACGCTATCCAAGTTCACCCACTTGTCTGTCGTGCGTTTAACGCCGACTTCGACGGTGACCAGATGGCCGTCCATGTACCACTTTCTGATGAAGCGCAAATGGAGGCAAGGGAAATTATTTCTGCCAATAAGAACATTCTCAAGCCAGGTTCGGCCGAGCCGGTTGTGTCTGAGAAGTTGCTTGATATGGCTCTTGGTGCATACTGGATGACTAAACTCATTCCAGGTGCAAAGGGAGAAGGAAAATATTTCTCTTCACCAAATGATGCTATTAATGCATTTGATTATGGAGTAATTGATTTCCGCGCAAAGGTGAATGTGTTATCTACCGATACTCCAAAGTATGCACAGTATGAAGGAAAGATTTTTGAGACTACCGTTGGTCGTCTAGTCTTCAACAGTGTCTTGCCGTCTGACCATGATTTCATTAATGATGTCATTGTGCAGAAGACTATCTTCTCCGTCATTATTGATATCATCGATGCACGAGGTCCTGAGGCTGTACCGCCAATTGTCGACAAGTTGAAGAAGCTTGGACTTAAGTACGCTACTGTGTCTGGAACAACTTGGGGTATTGATGAAGTGCAAGTGCCAAAGGAAAAGCCTGCAATTCTCGAGAAGGCACGTGCTTCAGAACGAGGAATATTTGACGCCTATGATGAGGGTCTTATTTCTCGCGATGAGCGCCGACGTATGATTACTGAAATTTGGCACCGTGCCAAAACAGAAATCGAAAAAGTACTTCCAACCACGCTTGATGAAAATGGTTCAGCCTATGAAATGTGGAAATCTGGCGCTCGAGGATCACTCGGACAGATAGCACAGATGGCCGGTATGAAAGGTCTGATTGTTAATACAAGAGGTGAAACGGTAGAGTTCCCAATTCTTTCTTCAATGAAGGAAGGAATGTCACCAATCGAGTACTTTACTACTACTCACGGTTCACGTAAGGGACTCGCTGACACTGCCCTCCAGACAGCGAAAGCTGGATACCTTACTCGTCGTCTCTTCGTGGTGGCACAAGATGCTATTGTGACTGAAGAAGATTGTAAAACCAAGGCTGGTGTTCGGATTGGACGTGTATCAGCATCGGGTATTGAAATCGCCTTTAGTAAAGCTATTAAGGGTCGTATTCTTTCGGAGGATGCTATTGATTCAAAGGGTCGTGTTGTATTCCCTAAGACCCATCTCCTTAGTCGTCGTGATGCACTCGCTATTGAAGAGTCTACCTGTGAGTCAGTTGTGGTTCGTTCACCAATGACCTGTAAGACACTCCGTGGTGTTTGTCAGCAGTGTTATGGTATTGACCTTACTACAAACTTGATGGTAGATATCGGCGAGGCGGTAGGTACAGTAGCTGCTCAAGCGATTGGTGAGCCAGGTACACAGCTCACGATGAACACTAAGCATGCCGGAGGTGCTGCTTCAGTTGGTGGAGACGTAACTTCAGGTCTTCCTCGCGTAGAAGAAGTATTTGAAAAGCGTCAGCCAAAGATTCCTGCTGTGGTATCAAAGGCCGAAGGTTTGGTGGTTGATATTATCACTACCGGTCGCGAGAAGGTGATTGTCGTAGCACCAGACATGAACGCCAAGGGCGCACCAAAGAAGAAAGACAATATCGAATACGAAGTACACTACCGTCGTATGGTGACAGTTTCCAAGGGTGATACTGTGATGCAAGGACAGCTCCTTACTGACGGTTCAGCACTCCTCCCAGAACTGTTTAAGTTTGGTGGTCAGGAAGTAACTCAAGATTACATCATTTCTGAAGTAAATAAGATTTACGAACTACAAGGAGTAACGATTGCTCGTAAGCATATCGAGCTCATTGTTAAGCAGATGATGTCACGAGTGAAGATTACCGCTTCAGGAGAAAGTCCGTTTACTGTCGGTGATGTGGTAGAAGAATGGATCTTCGTTGATGCTAACAACAAGCTCAAAGAAGCTGGTAAGGAAGTAGCAAAGGCAGATAAGCTAATCTTGGGTATTACCGAGACATCACTTTCCCGCAAGAGCTTCCTCTCTGCAGCGTCCTTCCAAAACACAACTCGCGTGCTTATTAACGCAGCGGTACGCGGCAGTCACGATAATCTAGCAGGTCTCATGGAGAATGTGATTATCGGAAAGCTTATTCCAGCTGGATCAGGCTTCAAGGGTAGTAAGAAGTTTGATATGATCGCCGAGATGCAGCGTACACAGAAGTAACAAAACCTAAAAACAGGGCGGCCTCCGGGCCGCCCTGTTTTTATATACTTCTCCAATATCCCCATTTAAATGTAGGTATTGATACGTATGTACTAATAGATAGAGAAGTAGTATTTTAATTAATTGAATATTTATTTTATAGATTGAGTGATTTTTTGCAGACCAAAAAATCCCCAACAACGCGTGGTTGTTGGGGGGTGAGTTTATTTGAACGGACTATAAAGGATTGATAGTACAACAAATGCTGGTGCAAATAACCAAAATAAGACGAAAATAAACACCTTGCTGGAGACTTTGTAATCACGGCTAGCAGCTAAGGCGGGTTTGATGGTTAGTAGTCCACAGCCGGTCCAGAAACAAATCACTACGAATACAAATTTGAGGGTACTGTCCATGTTTTTCTCCTGATGGTTGGTGACAATTCTATATCTATAAAATCACTCACGAGACAGTTAGTCAAGGCTTGTGCGTTGAGTTGTGATTTGCAGTATAATGGCCGTACTTATGAGTGATGCCGTACAACAAATCAAAGACAGACTCAATATTATTGATGTTCTAACACCGTATGTCGAGCTTCAAAAGGCAGGGAAGCATCTTAAGGCGCGCTGTCCTTTTCATAATGAAAAGACTCCGTCATTTAATGTTTCGCCAGAGCGAGGGATGTATCATTGTTACGGCTGTGGGGTTGGGGGTGATATGTTTACTTTTATCCAGCAAATTGAAGGAGTGGATTTTAAGGAGGCGCTTAAGATTTTGGCTGAGAAGGCTCATGTAGAGTTGGTGCCGGTATCGCCACAAAAGAAAAGTGAGCGTGACCGACTGTATGGGGTACTGGAAGACGCGACGCTGTTTTACCAGTCTTTGCTCCCGGGTGCGACTGAGGTGCGACAGTATTTGGAAAAGCGCGGAGTTGCAGACGCAACTATCGCTGCTTGGCGTGTTGGTTTCGTTCCTGGGCCACCACACTCTGGTTGGGGTGTGGTAAAAGAGCATTTGCTTGGCAAAGGTTATACAGAAGCCGAACTCTTTAAGGCGGGGCTGATAAAAGTCAGTGATAAAGGTAAGGATTCATACGACGTCTTCCGTAATCGTCTGATGTTCCCGCTGTTTGACCAGAGTGGACACGTGGTCGGCTTTTCGGGGCGAACAATGGACACTGGTCCTGATGTGCCTAAATACGTAAATTCGCCCGAGACCGAACTCTACAAAAAATCCGAATTACTCTATGGGTATGATAAAGCCAAGCACGGTATTCGGCAGCTTGATTTCTCACTGATAGTTGAAGGACAGTTTGATGTCATCATGAGTCACCAGGCTAAGTATGCCAATACAGTAGCTGTATCAGGGACGGCACTGACAGCACAACATGTACAAATGTTGGAGCGTCTTTCACATAAGGTCGTTCTGGCACTTGATTCAGACAAGGCGGGTATCGCTGCCATGAAACGGGCAGCAGATCTAATGCTCCGGCGCGGCCTTGATGTGAAGGTGGCTATTCTTACTGGTGGCAAAGATCCAGCTGACATGGTCCTTAAAGATGTCAAAGAGTACCGGCATGCCATCGGGCAGTCAATGCATGTGATTGAATTTTTGATCAAGATTTTGTCGGAGCAAAATCTTGATGAACGAACATTTAAACTGCGAGCTAGAGAAGAGATAGTACCGTATATCTTGCTGCTGCCGAATCATATTGATCAAGATCATTTT
>CAIMDH010000082.1 GCA_903839715.1 uncultured bacterium | reverse complement strand
CGCGGTAAAAGACAACTCCAAACTGCACTAAACCCTAAAATCTTGCGTATATAAACACTATGGAATCCTTATCAGAAAATCTTAAATCTCAAATTCTGACTCGTCTAGAGGACGAAGCGATTGAGCCGCGTGCTAAATGGGTGTGTAATATTCTTCAATATTCTACTTGGGTGATGTGGTTGGGTACGGTGGTGCTGGGCGCGCTTTCGGTGGCAGTCACATTCTTTGTAGTTGGTCACCAACGTTTTGCGCTCTATGAAGTGACTCACACTTCCTTCGCTGCATTTGCCGTTGAGGTCTTGCCGCTCCTGTGGATTGGAATTTTTGTATTGATGGTGACCTTTGCTGTGCTCAATCTTCGTCATACTAGCCGAGGCTATCGGTATCCACTCTGGCAAGTATTAGGGAGCAGTATGGTGTTGAGTCTAGTGCTTGGTGGGCTCTTACATCTTATTGGGATAGGGTTTAGTCTTGATCAGAAAATGGGCACATGGGCCAAGGGCTATGCTACACAAGAAAGAATTGACCTCAAATGGTGGCAAAATCCTGAAGCTGGGCGACTGGTTGGTACAGCGATGTTTGTACGAGAGAGTGGTGGTACTGACATCCGCTTTGTCGATGTTGCTGGCACATCCTGGCAACTAACCCAAGACGAGTTGAGTGAGCGCGAGCAGCAGCTGTTGCTGGCTGGTCAGCAAGTTCGGATTTTTGGTGCACCTCAAACTGATGCTGTTTTTCATGTCTGCGGGGCAATGCCTTGGGCGCAAGATCGTGATTATCCGAATGATGAACTGGCAGAAATACATAAAGGAGCCAGAGTCAGAATTCAGGCATTTAAAGAGGAAAAATTCGCAATGATGGCTTCAAGTACGGTATGTGGGGAATTATTGCGACAGCTGAAAAAAGGCCACGATTAGCGATATAGGAACTGAACTGTTCGACTTACTATACATAGTCTAGGGGTAAGATACTATTTTCCAATTTTATAAAAATGTGTGACGGTTGTTTAAAATACACACGCTGTTTTAAATAGCTTGTACTTTATAAAGAACAGGAGTAGACTTTTGGTACTAGAGAGATAAAGACTGAGAATCATAATTCGTATTTGGATGCTTGAATTATGTGGAGTCACTAGCATAACCGGTTATCTTGACTTACTTTTGTAAATCAAATGACTCTCTCTGGGGTCATTAATAAAACCTTAATATATCGTGAAGGCGTTGAAGAGTAATCCGTATGTGGACGCCTGGATTACTTCGAGCCCCTGGCGTAACCGGTCACTTTATATGTTTAGTACACGAAAATTACATAGATGAATGCTATGAATTATACTTCTTATTTGGGCGCTTGAAGTATAAGGAGCAAGTAGCGCAACCGGCCATGTACGTAAACATACACTAGACGAACGGAGGGTACGACTTCCCGATAAACAATACTATGTTTATCACAAAATCGCTTCGAGTTACCTTATTCCTAGCACTCCTAGCACTTACTGTCGGTGCCGTTGGAGTCGAACAAGTAGCTGCAAAGACCGTTGTAGCACCAAAGACTGTCGTATCACCATATACAGCAGCGCAGATTGTTGCAGAAATAAACAATGAGAGAATTGCACAAAAACTTGCTCCGCTTACTAGTAATGCAGCATTAACAGCCGCTGCACAAATGAAAGTAAATGATATGGTAGTAAATTCATATTTTGCTCACTATAGTCCTACAGGCGTAGCTCCATGGTATTGGATGGACAAAGCTGGATATGAATTTATTCATGCCAGTGAAAATCTCGCTAGTGGTTTTAAAACAACAAAATCCCTTGTAAAAGGATGGATGAATTCACCAACACACAAGGCAAATATTATGGGTACACAATTCACAGAAACCGGAGTCGCATTTGCAAAGGTCCGCCAAAACGGAGTGACTGTCTGGTATGTGGTACAAATGTTTGGCGCTCAATTCGGCTCTTAGTGAAATGAGATATCTCTGTTTCTTTTGTATAGAACCAGAGATATCTTTATAGAAAAAATCGATACCAACATTTATTTTGGAACGTAGTAATGATTTTGGCCATATCGATTAGTAATTTATTAGTAAATATTTCTTTTTACGAATGGTTGTGGTACCTTACTTAAGTATATTTAAGAGACAAGCTATGAAAGATTTTTTACTGAAAACTGTATGG
>CAIMDH010000081.1 GCA_903839715.1 uncultured bacterium | reverse complement strand
TCCAAACTAATCTGGTGAAAGTGCTACTCTGAAACGGTAGAAAGCGAGGATCGAAACCTCGGGATAGGGCCATTAAAAAATTACATCTTGACTTTTTGATACCACTATGCTATAATAGTATTTTAAGATAGCATATGGGTATCAGGAATGAATAAAAAAGAAGCACTATTACCAATACTAGAAGTATTCAAGTTCACAGAGGACTTCCCATTAGATAAAGTATTAGAGATAATCTCTAAAGATACTTATAATCTACATAAGGAACTGGGGCTTTGTTCTGCAACTTACACTCGCAGGATAAAAAGCATTTTCAATAAGACAGGGACTCAGAAATTATGTACCTGGCTATTAGATAACGTAGGACTCAAGTATTGCTCTAAATGTAAAGAAGTAAAAGATAAAGAAGATTTCCCTCTAAATAAAAAGAGGTCTGCAGGAGTATATGTTTTCTGTAAAGTGTGTCACGCATTAGAAAATGCAAATCATTATATTACACATAGTGGCGCATATAAATTAAATGCTATGGAGTACAAGCATAAAGTACAGCTTCAGACTCCGAAGTGGGCTGATCGCCAAGCTATAAAACAGATATACAATAATTGCCCTATAGGTTATCACGTAGATCATATAGTACCTATAAGAGGCGAGCTTGTTAGTGGTCTGCATGTTGAGAATAATCTACAATATTTACCTGCTAGGGAGAATATAGCAAAAAGTAATATATTTGAGATTTAAAAATCAGTTTCTCAGTGGTGTAATGATAACACAAGGGACTCCAAACCCCTTGATGGGGGTTTGATTCCCTCCTGGGAAGCCACAAAATTTCTTGTCAAGCAATTTTGTTAAATTAACTGTTGCGTAGTAATGCGTTACTTCATAACTATGAGCCTACTAAATACCTGCAATTGAAGGGGTATATTGGGATTATAATTGATTAAAGTAATCCGACATTAAATCCGTTGCGCACGTCCGTAAGGCGGCACAGAACGTACTACGACCTTTCTCAGTTAATTTTACAAAGTTGGTTGCGTTTTATACAGTTACTTCAATTTTAATGAAACCACATACTGTATATACCTTTCCTCTAGCTTTACTATAATGTTGTTGCGTTTTAAAGAGTTACTTCGCCTGCCAGCAGTACCCTAGATGGTTTAGACGGCCATCAAATAGAGAGTAATCTCTATCTAACTCTTTATAATCCTTCCCAACAAACTCTTAACCCGTTGCGTCTTATACAGTTACTTCAATAGGTGAAAAAACACTGTATATACTTTTACTCGGACTAATTCTAAATGTCAAAACTAAATACTAAAATTACTCAACCTACTATCGCTACTGCGGTGTCTGCTAACGGTAACGTACAGGCTGCTAAGTCTGTCGCTCAAACCTTTTTCGAGACCCTAGTCGGTCATATGTACGGTAAAGACCGCTTCTATACCTCTAACGAGGATATTTGCAAGCGTCTTGAGTCCGATATTATCAACTTAGTTAAGGCTGGAAAGTCTGACTACGTTGCTAATGTAATTCTGTATGCTCGTGAACAGGCGATGATGCGGTCGATCCCTATTCTGGCTACAGTCTATTTTGCCAAAGCACTTCGTGAAACCGGAGTTGCCTTTCCACAACTGCGTCGTCTGGTACAAATGGTCATTCAACGAGCTGACCAGGTTACTGACACCTACGCAGTCGCCCTGGAGGTTTTCGGTGGAAAAAACAAAGTGCCTATGGCTCTTAAGCGTGGTGTAGCGGACGCAATGAACAAATTTACCGAATACCATTTCGGTAAGTATAACCGTGCCGCCGGTGTCACATTCAAAGATGTGGTGCGTATCGTACATCCCGAACCAAAGGACGAAGTCCAAAGCAATGTTTTCAAGAAAATTCTTGAGGACAAACTTGCTGTGCCATATACATGGGAAACAGAACTCTCCATGAACGGTCAACTTCCGCAAGAAGTTCAGAAGACAAAGGCCCAAATTTGGGCTGAGCTTGTTAAATCCGGCAAACTCGGATATATGGCATTACTGCGCAACCTGCGTAACATAATTCAGTCAGGAGCTGACGTTACGGCAGAGGTGGCGCAACGGATTTCTGATCCAGAACAAGTCCTACGTTCTAAGCAGCTTCCTTTCTCGTACATCAAAGCCTTTGATGCCGTTAAGGATGCTCCCACTCAGCTAAAATGGGCGGTTAGCGAAGCTCTTGATGCATCCTGCGCGAATATCCCTTCGCTAGGAAAGAACGTGTGGATCATTGTCGATGGTTCTGGTTCTATGCTTGGATCGCATTACTATGGACGTGCGAACACAAGTGAAACGCTTGGAGATTGTCCATTCCAGACCGCTGCTGTGTTCTGCGCAGCTCTGGTAAAATCTAGTAAGGAAGCGACTAACGTCGCCGTCACTATCTTTAGCGACAACGCTAAGATGGTTGACCTGAATCCGCGAGATACTACTACCTCCATGGTAGATAGGCTCGTCAAGATGGTTGAGGGTGGTGGAACTAATCTACAGGCAGCTCTCAATTTGAAGTCCAAGCTAGGTTTCGAACCAGATACAGTCGTAATCCTATCTGACATGGAAGTTAATTCCTTGTCTACCGGCGGTACATCTCGTGGTTATCACTACGGAACTAGCGGGGAGGGAACGATTGCAAACATCGCTAAGATGTTTGACAAGTCCACCCAAAAGGTGGCGGTAAACCTAGCTAGTGGGGTATCTACTCCTGTTCCAAAAGAACATGGATTTATCCAACTAGCAGGATTTAGTGAGCGTATCTTCGCCCTACTTCCTGAACTTCGGAACAGCACGACTACAGTTGAAAAACTGTTTGGTTCTGCGTTTCCTGCGGTTTAAGTGAGAACGGGCCTTCGGGCCCGTTTTTTCTTTCTTGATTTCATTCGCTGAACAGAGTATAATATCTTTATTGAGTGAGATTTGGAAAGAAAACAAAAGGACAAAATAAATGGCATTGATGACCCTAGAATTTAAGCTGAATGGTGGAAAAATAGTTTTTCTAACCTATCAAGAGGCTGAACTGCTTTACAAAGACCTAGAAAAGGTTTTTGGTACACCCCCTGTGCTAACATATCCGCCAGGTGTTCGTGATTTTAACAACGATCCTCGGAAGATTCCTCAACCGTATCAGCCTAATGTGATGTGGTGTGGTACTGAACACCCACGAGAGTGGGCAGACCAAAAAGAAGCACTTGCGGAGAATAAACTACGTGGCGAAGCGCACTAATATTCAGGAACTACCAGGTTTCCACTATCTTGTAGATGGACGACATGGAATGTTCCTAGCTAATAAGAACGACATATACGTTGGCGGAGCACTAATCACCTATGGCGAGTTTAGTGAGCTGGAAACCGAAACATTCGCTAAATATGTGGATAAAGATACTACAGTAGTAGAAATTGGTGCTAACATTGGTGCACATACAGTTTGGCTAGGAAAGACTGCCAAACGTGTTATTGCAATCGAACCACAACCTTTTATATTCTACACACTATGTGCTCAAGTAGCACTCAATAGTTTGCAGAATGTAGAATGTCTGAATACCTGTGTAGGATTTAGTACAGATGGATATATTGATATTCCTAAGCTTGATTATTCTCAGCGAAATAATTATGGTGGATTGGAAATGCGTTCCGAGTCATCTGAAAGAGTTAGAGTCCGCTGTGAGACGATGGATGAACTTTTAGGTAGATTAAACATCACTGGCAAGGTATTTCTAAAGGTGGATGTGGAAGGTATGGAAGAAGAAGTCCTCCGTAGTGGGGCGTGTTTCATTAGAGATATGCTACCAGTAATGTATGTTGAGAATGACCGTCAAGACAAGTCGAAATCCTTACTTGAATTCATTCGCTCAATGGGCTATAATAATACTTTAGATAAGCCCTTGTTATTCAACGAAAAGAACTATTTTAAGAAGAAAGAAAACAAGTTCGTAAATGCACAGGGTCAACCCTTTGCCTCTTACAACGAAATTTGCACACCAATTCCGGCGTAGCTCAGCGGTAGAGCAGTGTCTTGATAAGGCATTGGCCACTGGTTCAATCCCAGTCGCCGGAACCAAATAATGGAAGTGTGGTAGAGTCTGGTTTATTGCAGCAGTCTTGAAAACTGCCGGTCAGAAATGGCCCGTGAGTTCGAATCTCACCGCTTCCGCCAAACAAAATGAGAATAATACTATTAGTAATGTTCTTGACTGGTTGTATAGAAAAACCAGTATACTTCAAAGACTATTCCGGAAAATGTCACGCGCAGACTTCCGAGGGAGTAATGTTTGATGTAGATTGTACTTTCATAAACTTTAGGAGATAATCATTTCACTCGTACTTGGTTTAGATCAAGCCGGTACGCCCCATAGTTGGTTAGATATTGAACACGCAGCCATGCACTACGCTAAAGGCCATGTAGCATGGGAGGCTGGAAACAGTTTTGTCACGCTGCACGGGGGTACTAACGCTAGAACCCAACAGCGTTCTCAATTAAACATTAACTCAATTATATCGGTGCATGGCGATGATTACTTTAGCAAAAACTATGATTCGACAATATCAATTAGCCGTCGAATGCTCTTTAAGAGAGATAGACATATGTGTGCTTACTGTGGAACGGTTCTTCACGATAAATCGCTAGAACTGGAACACGTAATACCTAAGTCGAAGGGTGGAAAGACCTCCTGGACCAATATTGTATCCGCTTGCCGAACTTGCAATTCTCGG
>CAIMDH010000080.1 GCA_903839715.1 uncultured bacterium | reverse complement strand
TCGTTTGATTTTCAGAAATCGTTAAGCCGATGTTTCGCACGAGGACAATAGGGAGAGGAAGTAAGGCCATTTGGCTTAAAAATACATAAAACTTGTCATATGACAGTATATGTGCTATCATCATGACATGAAGATAGTAGTCGACACGTCAGTTATGTTTCAGGCTCTTATGAGCTCTACGGGTGCATCCCATGAAATACTGAGGCTGATTCGAACAGCTGAAATACAAATTGCCATATCTGTACCTGTATTTGAGGAGTATTCAGATGTCTTCCTTCGTCAGTCTTCCCTCACTTCGTTCAATCTCGAGGCTAATGAGATTGTTTCATTTCTTGATTTCATTGCTCTCGTCTCAGTTAAAACTGACATTCGATTCTTGATGCGCCCGAATCTTCAAGACGAAAACGACAACATTTTTGCTGAGTTGGCATTTGCCTCTGGGGCGGATTACCTGATCACGAGAAATACGAAAGATTTTCTTAACAACTCCGATTTGATCTTGGATAGCTTTCAAGTCGTCAATCCATATGAATTTTTGCAAGTGAGGAGGTCCTGAAATGTCTAAATCCAACGTAATGACAATCCGAGTTCCTGAGGAACTCAAAGAACGGATTGAAAATACAGCAAGTCTTCAGGGTGTTTCAATAAATCAATTTGCTTTGTATGCCTTTACAAAAGAACTCTCCGAGTTGGAAAACTCTAGGTACTTCAAGAACCGCTTGAAAGGCAAGAAAAGAGAAGACATCATCAAGAGTTTCGACTCTGTAATGGCTAAGGTTCCCGCGAGAGACGTGCCGGAATGGGACAGAATTCCCTAGTATAATTGTTGGCAGTCGACCTCGGCATCCATGCCGAGGTCGACATCGACGCGGTGCCTGGTAGAACATCCGCTTCAACCTGACAGCGCCCTTTGTCACGATCTTTGCCCCATTGTGGCAAAGATCGCGCCAATCGCTTCGCGAACGGGCTTGCAGGTTAAGCGGGCGGTAGGCCTACAGGAGATATTGGAAGATTTGTTGGTTGATGACTTCGGATTGCGTATCCATACATGAGTTCAATTTGCCTTTATTATAGGAGGAAGTTATGCGAATGGTCTGGACGGTTTTTTTTGCACTGTTGGTCTCTGTTTCGGCGTTCTCTCAAACACTTGTACTTGATCAGTCGGCTTCGCAAATATTGCGACAACACAGTTTCGACTTCAATCAGGTTCCAAGTACAATACAAGTGAGAGTAAGAGGAAGTGATTTTCTAGTTCCAGAAGATCTAGTTACGCAGAAGATCAAGATTAGCTCGGGAGAAGTCATTACTCTTTCAGAATACTTCCAACGAAAAGATCAATATTCCGAGAAACTAGAGGACGTAATTGCAAAAATACACGAGTTATCGCTGGACTCTTCTGATAAAAATTACGTAAAGCTAAAAAAGTACATCGATGACGTTTATTCTGTAGTTTCCGGGGGAGTGAAAAATTGAGCAAGGTAATATTTCTTGTCACGGCATTTGTGTTTACTTCTGCTATCGCTATGGCGCAGACTGATCCCGATATCTCTGACTTAGCCCAAAAGAAAGCAAATAGCTCCGCTGTCGTCTCAGGGACCGACACAGGTACTATTCTTAATCAGTCTCAAGAGTGGATGAAACTTGTACCACTTCTTTGCTTGGGTTTGCTTTTGTTCAGTATATTCTATTTTATATTAGTCACTTTCTTAGTCAGTACCAAAACGGTTTCTTTTGACATTCTTAAACTATATGTGATCCCACTAATAGTGCTACTTTCGGTATTTCTGGTTATCGTGGGGTATAGTCAGACTCAACTAGCTCCAGTTCTGGGTCTACTTGGGACGGTTGTCGGGTATCTTCTCGGCAAGGATTCGGGGCCCTCGGCATTGACGGCTGAATCGACTGAGTCGGTAGTCGGAGAGGTCGCGAAAAAGAATGTTGGAGATGACTCAACTGGAAATAAAGAAGCGAGGCCTAACATCTAGTTCAACCTGACGGCGCCCTTTGGCATGTAATTTGATATAAGATATCAAATTACATGCCAATCGCTTCGCGAACGGGCTTGCAGGTTAACTAGGCGTTATACGGACCCTCCGGGCGGGGAGTGAATCAGTTCAAGTAAGTCTTTTCATATCAAAGAGATATCTGTTTTCTTGACTTTACACAACATTGTGTGTAGACTTAAGTCTGTTGGAGGTGACTATTTTGGCCACAAACCTAGCTATCAATGATGACTTGCTAAAGAATGCTCTTGAAATTGGCGGGTACAAATCTAAAAAGGACACTGTAAATGCTGCCCTTGAAGAGTTTATTCAGCGACGTCGTTCCGAGGATGTTATTAGTCTTTTCGGAAAAGTTGAATATGATGAAATGTATGACTATAAGCAACTGAGAAATCGATGAATCGAGTTCTTGTCGATACCTCGATCTGGTCTCTCGCACTCAGGAAAAAGGATCACACAAAATCCGAGAGT
>CAIMDH010000079.1 GCA_903839715.1 uncultured bacterium | reverse complement strand
TGCTGGCGCCATCGGCCAAAGCACTAATTTCCTCAATTGTTTTGTGGCGCAACTCCGCAACGCGCTTTACAAATAAATCATGTACAACAGCAAGGTCACTTTCAAATAACGCTCGTTCTTCATCTGATAGTGGTTTATTAGGGTTGCCGGCATCCTTAAATTTGCCGGAGTTGAGTTCGACATAGGTTAGTCCTTCTTCTTCATTTTGTTTGGAATTTTCTAAATATGACATCGTGACGCCGATACTCCCGACATCAGACATACCAGAAGCAATAACAATGTCGGCTGAGGCAGCAATCAGGTAGCCGCCTGAAGCTGCAACATCGCCTATAAGACTGAGGCTGGGAATTGCACTCTCGCCAATGATGTCACTTATCTGCTCCGAAGCAACTGGCGCACCACCTGGTGAGTTAATTTCATACAGTACACCCTTTATTGCTGGGTCGTCTTTGATACGATCTATGAAAGTTCTTACTGTTGTCGGGGTAGTTACTAAATCGTAATCGTCATATTCAACAAATGGTAAAATGACCCCTTCAATTGGCAATACTGCGACATTGCAGATCCCGTCACTGACACTTACTTTTTCGGTATACCAAAAATTTGAAATTATAATAAGAATTGTAAAGGTCAGAACGACAACAAAAGCTTTAAGTGCAACACTAGCTACCTCTCGACCAAATGAAATTTCCATACGTGCAACATTCTAACATATACGCTATATTTTATAGATAGAGTGCATGTATCGTGTACAATAAAGAGTCGATCTCTACTTATGTCAAATTTTATTACCAGTGTGCAACGTATCCTGCTGCGAGCGGGTATTATATTTGTCTTGCTTGGTTTTGTATCTACTTTCGGTTTTGTCTTTTGGAGTAAAAGTATTATTCATGAAGCTACTCTTAGTATGGAGTCACGAGTGACCACAGAGACAGCTACCACTACGGTAGAAAATAATTTTCCAGTTGGGGTTAATGTTTTAGCTAAGAAAATCGCTGAGGATCCACAAGTTGAGTTATATGTAGAAACCTTTCTCTCAATTGATACGACAAACTCAAGACGCGGTCGTTTGATTGATAGGGTGCTTGCACAAATTGCTCAGTTCGACTGGTACCAGAATCTCGCATCTTCAGTCAGCCGCATTTTAGTGATTTATCCTGGTGAACGTCGTGAGGAAATTGTTGAAAACATCGGTGATATTCTTAAATGGGACGATACGGAACGCAAGCTTTTTTCTACCTACATAGCACAAGCAGAACCAGTACTAGCTGAAGGTAAGTTTTTCCCCGGCCGGTATGTTGTGCCGAGTGATGCTACTCCTGAGAATGTCGCCGACTTACTCTACGAGCGCTTTGCTGAAGAAATATTGGCCCGTTATGGGGTTGCAGTAGAAGCACAGGTACCCCTTAAAGACGCCCTTACCATTGCCTCCCTCCTTGAGCGCGAAGCATACGATTTTACTGACATGCGCTACATTTCGGGAATTATCTGGAATCGACTTTTTATTAATATGCCGCTCCAACTTGATGCCAGTCTCCAGTATGCTCGTGGCAGCAAGGTTACAGAAAAGCTATGGTGGCCTAAGATAGTACCCAAGGATAAGTATATTGAATCACCATATAACACCTATCAAAATCCCGGACTGCCACCAACGCCAATCGCTAACCCATCGGTTGAAGCTGTTGTTGCTGCTTTGAATCCTCGCGAGACTGACTGTATGTTTTATTTTCATGACCCTAAAGGCGTCTTCTATTGTACTGAAGATTACGAGGCGCATGTCGCTAAACTAAAAGCCGTGTACGGACGAGGTCGCTAGAGTTTAAAAAAGCCTCATAACATAGTGTGTTGTGAGGCTTTTGGTGTGTCATTACCAATTTAGATATGTAATTGTAAATTGCAAAATTGTAGCAAATATTACCCAAAGTAAATACGGAATATTAGCGTAGGTAACAAAAGCTTGATAGGGGTAGATCACAATCAGTGCCCACAGCAACGTGATCAGTATTAGTGAGATATCTATAGCGGCAAGAAAGTTATTCTGTAAACCAAACTGTAGCGGTGTAAACGCGGCATTGAAGAGTAAGTTGAGTGCAAATGGCAGAGCTACTAGCTTTGGAATATCACCTTGGTAGACCTTATAAAAAACGTAGCCGAACGTAAGCGCAATAATGATGTAGAGTACCGACCAGACCGGGCCAAAGAGCCATGAAGGAGGCGCCCAGGTAGGTTTGAGTAGTGTGGTGTACCAATTATAAGTTTCCATATATTCTAAGTATACCAGACAAATGAATAAGCTCCTGCAACATTTTATGTTGTAGGAGCTTAAGTTAGCGGCAATTGCTACTTGTGCTTTGCCGCCGGTCGGGCTTGGTCACATTCTTGCCTGTCTTTCTGTCCAGACTTGTGGTCCAGTTGGTGGCCCAGGTCGTCTGTGATGTACATATCCGCCCTTGACTGTCGATCCAGCGACATGTCTCTGTTTCGGCGGTGGAGTTGCTGCCGTAGCCGTTGCCGCCGTAGGTCGAGGTAGAAGTCTCGCGAGTACAGGACTTCTGCGGAGTGCGGATCGTGAAGTCAGGGCCGGTTAAGGTTGGCTTCGTCACTTGGACGCTGCAGCCGCTGAAAAACAGAGACAGTACGGAGAACAAGATAACCAGAATAGTACGCATGGTGTACTCCTATAAAAAACAAAAGCCCTTCGGGATGAAGAGCAAACTGTTTATATAATAGCACAAATTATGCTTAAAGTCAATGTTTTCGTTATATGCCTTTTTTTCCAAGAGTTTCAACTTCTTTTAGCCATTTGATACGTACTTCATCCCCCACCTTTTCAGTTGGACCATAAGCACTGACGTTAGTACGAATGCCAGCAAACTCGAGGATACCATACTGAATTTCGTTGGTGTAGTCACCAAACTGCCACCACGTCTTAAAAGGACTATGTGAACCAGAAAGAATAATGACGCGACCTGTCTTTCCTGCTAGGTGCTTCTCAATCTTGTTGGTCTCTTTGTTGAAGTTGAAGGCAAAGCCAGGCAGCCAGAAACGATCAAAGAGGCCTTTGAGCAGAGCTGGCATAGTGCACCACCAGTTAGGGTACACAATAACAATATGGTCTGCGTTGCGAAACTTTTCTTGCAGAGCCAGCAGGTCTGGCTCGAGTTGTTGAATTTCTTTGTAGCCTTTGTGGAGAATCGGGTCAAAGTTAAGTTCACCAATGTTTACTCTTTCTACAATGTGTCCTTGGTCTTGTGCTCCTGCTTGATAGTGGTCTGCTACGGTGCCGCTAAATGTGTCTTTGTCGGGGTGACCACATACCACCACAATTTTTTTAGGATTTTGCATATAGTAGTAGTATAACGGAACACGGCACAAGCGATGCTTGTGCCGTGTTGATTACTTTTAGAATCACCTACTTTCTTATTGTGCCGTTAGGATTGAACTTACCCTGTGCTCCGGTCTGCATTTGCACGAGTTTCTCTTTCATTTCAGGACTCATCACCTTCATAATTTCTTGCTGAAACTTTGGTAGGACTTTCATGGCAGCTGCCATTTGGTTATTGCCGTTACGTTTGAGTTCTTCTTGCATTTCCTTGGCAATTTTTTCGAAAAGCGTAGGGTCTTTTTCGACCATTTCTAGTATCATTTGCCGTTGCTCTGGGGGTGCGTCTTTCATTTGTGATTCTAGTACTTTCTTTAGGGCGTATTGCTTTAATTTTCCAAACATATGCCCGAAATTGTAGCATACTAGTGACTATAAAATACTGGTGCCAGATATAGACAAAATGCTAAATTAGTGTTATTATACACCACTCTATCAATAGTAACTAGTTATGAAAAGTATATTTACCTTTATGCAGTGCTGGGGGCTGGATTTTATTCGCTTCAACTATAAGCGAAGATCTGTTTCCTTCTTCTACGTGACACTCATCCTTTTGGCAGTTTTTGTCTACAAGGGTGGATTTAGAACTGACCCAATTGCTGAGGTGACTGCGTCAGTGCCTGAGGTAGAGCTTTCATCTGTACGAGCACTTGCCTCTGGTAAGTCCTTTACTGCTGTCGGTACTGTTGAAGCGATTTCCGAGGCTCGTCTTCAGACTGAGTCTGGCGGCCGCGTCACAGCGGTAGTGGTGGAGCTTGGACAAGCGGTACGAGCCGGATCTGTACTTGCGACCCTAGAAAACAACAATGAACGTGCTTCCCTCCTTCAGGCTGAAGGTTCATACGAAGCCGCCCAAGCAGCAGCCAAGCAAAGTGACAGTGGCCTTCGTGGTGTTGAAATCAGTCAAACAAGTGCAGAAGACGCCGCTAAGACAGCGGCTAGTGGCGCGTATGCCGCTATTAACGATATTTTTATCACCACAATCGATGACTTTTATGCCAACCCGCAAGGTCCGAATATTCTTGGCGTTCGTGTTAGTGGGAATACTACTTTTTTAAGCTCAGAAAGAATTGCCTTTCGAACAATCATGACAAACTGGAAGAATGCAATTAATACAGTGACTCCCGCTTCTTTATCAACTCTCCTTACAGAATCAGAACAATATGTTGTACGTACTGCTACACTACTTGATAGTTTAATCACTATTACTAGCAAAGCTGAAAATACTGATATGTTACTTGACTTACCCCTTTCCAGTTACAGTACAAATCTCCTAGATAAACGTAGTAGCCTCAACAACCTCATTGCCAACCTTAAGTCTGCACAAACAAACCTTACTACTGCCAAAGAGTCTGTCTATCGAGCTGAAATTGGCGGTACCTCTAGTGAGCTTTCTCTAGCTAATGCTCAAGTAAAGATTGCGCTTGGTTCTCTACGTGCCGCGCAAGCCAACTATGAAAAAACGATTGTTCGCACACCAATTTCTGGTGTTGTGAATGCGTTGTACCTCAAGGTTGGTGAGTACGTCTCCCCTTCAGCGCCAGCTGCCATTATAGCCAATAATAATGGTCTCCAAGTTGTTACTTCCGTCAGTCTTGAAGATAGTACACGTCTCAACTTAGGTGACACGATTCGCGTTGGACAAAATGCTACCGGCACACTTGCAGCAATTGCGGGTGCAATCGATCCTACGACTGGTAAGGTTGCTATAAAAATCAGTATTGATGATTCAGCTGAAATTCAAAATGGTGAGACAGTAGTATTGACTTTCTCAGAAGCAACCGTCTCAGTAAATGAAGACATAAGATTACCTCTCACAGCAATCAAAATGACTGGTAGCGGTCCTGTAGTCTTTGTAGTAAATGAAGATAGTACTTTGTCCGCTCTTCCAGTGGTATTAGGTGCTGTTAGCGGCAGTGCTGTAAAAGTAAAAGAAGGAATTACTCTCGACACACGGATAGTTATTGATGCACGCGGCTTAAAGGACGGTGAAAAAGTTACAATTTCAACTAAATAATATGCATTGGCTTTGGTTATTTTTCCTAAAAAAACGCGAATTTAGTTTACTTCTAATGCTCTCACTGATTGGGCTCGGTATTTACTCTGTATTAATTATTCCAAAAGAATCAGCTCCCGAAGTAATTATACCAATCGGAATAGTGACAACGGTCTACCCCGGCGCTACTGCTGCTGATATAGAAGAATTGATTACTAATAAACTTGAAGATGCGATTGAAAATATTGACGACCTTGAAAACCTTACCTCAATTTCACGCGATGATGTATCTTCTATTACTGCTGAGTTTACTGCCAAAGCGGACATAACAAAGTCAATTCAAAATCTCAAAGATGCCGTTGATAGTGCAAAGAGTGATTTACCACGTGACGCCAATGATCCGATTGTCACCGAAGTAAACTTCGCTGACCAGCCAATCAATATAATTGCCATCTCTTCTGACTTGTCTCCATCCGCTTTTACTAAGCTCGGTGAAGATTTAAAGGATAGTTTTGGTAGTGTAGCTGGTGTTTCTAATGTTGTGGTATCTGGTACGCGTGAGCGTCAAATCCAAGTCATTGTGCACGAGCAAGCGCTTCAAGCCTTTAACATCTCGATTGGGCAAGTGACCGCCGCACTTGCTACGGGTAATCTTTCCGTGCCGGTCGGTATCGTATCGACAGAAGGTGTTGAGTATGCGATTCGCTTTGAGGGCAAACTTGAGGAAAGTGCTGACGTAGAAAATCTGCCAATCACTACTCAAGGCGGGCAGATTATCTATATACGTGATGTTGCAACTGTTAATGATAGTGTCGACAAAGAAACTTCGATCTCACGCGTTTCAGTCGGTGGTGTACCGTCTGAGAGTTCAATGACTGTATCTATTTATAAAAAGTCAGGGCTTGATGTAACAACTGTCACTGATGCTGTGGCTAAAAAAATCGCCTCTCTACAAGAGCCAGGCGAAGTACTCGCGAGTTCGCAAGTGCTCGTTGTTTTTGATCAAGGAGAGCAAGTAAGAAAAGATTTGTATGAACTTGTAAAGGCTGGTATTGAAACAGTTATTTTGGTGGTACTTTGCTTGTTGCTTACTATTGGTTGGCGTGAATCTGTGGTTGCGGCACTTCTATACCACTTTCCTTTGTGATTGCTTTTATTGGTCTATATGTCTCCGGTAATACAATTAACTTTATTTCACTCTTTGCCTTAATTCTCGCAGTTGGTATTTTGGTTGACTCAGGCATTGTTATTACTGAAGCTATCCATACGCGCATGCGCAAGTTTGGAAATGCCGAGGATGCGGCCGTACGAGCCATTAAAGAGTATGCGTGGCCACTTATTGCCGGCACTATGACGACAATTGCTGTGTTCGCTCCCCTCTTTTTCCTCTCTGGTGTCACTGGTAAGTTTATTGCTTCGATTCCTTTTACCATCATTTTCGTGCTCCTAGCATCGATCTTTGTGGCGCTCGGTATCGTGCCACTACTTGCTATCTATCTTACAAAAAATTCTCACTCAAATTCGTTTGAAGAAAAACAAGAACACTATACTGAGTTGGCACAAGCCTGGTACCGCAAAAAGCTTGTCGCTTTTTTACAAAACCGCAGAGCTCAGCGCTTATTACTTTGGGGCTTAGCTTTTGGACTCGTGTTGGCCTTTATGCTTCCTGTTACCGGACTGCTCAAAGTTATCTTCTTTCCACCAGAAAACGTAGACTATGTCTTCGTAGAAGTGGAAACCAAGCAAGGCACGCCACTAGCGGAAACAGACCTAGCAATTCGTGCAGTTGAGGAGTTTCTCTACGATAAAGAGTATATTGAATCATTTACGACCACTGCCGGGTCAGGCTCTTCGTTTACAGGCAGTACTGATGCTGGTGGCAAGTTTGGTAACATTACGATTTCACTCAAACCAGAACGCACGCTTTCCAGTGCAGAAGTGTCAACAGACTTGCGAAGTGACTTTAGTGCTATCAAAGACGCACTTATTACAATCTCAGAACAACAAAATGGTCCACCAACTGGCGCTCCTGTCTTTATTAAGTTCTTAGGTGACAGTCTAGATGATCTTCTGTTAGCTTCGGATGCTGCTGAAAAGTTACTGAGTGAAATACCTGGAACTCGTGATATTGAGGCGAGTTCAAAGAGTAATGCAACTGAATTTGTGCTTACTGTTGATAAAGCTAAAGCAAGTGCACTTGGAGTGGCACCTGCTGTTATCAGTGAGATGTTGCGGACGGCAGTCTTTGGAATTAACGCTACAACCATTAGCCGTCGAGGTGAAGACATAGATGTTTTGGTTAAACTCGATATTGATAAAACCGCTACTGATTTGTCAGCTACGCCAAAAATAACCATTGACGCCCTCAGAAATCTTGAAGTAAAAACATTTTCTGGTAACAGTATCCCTCTCAGTAGCGTGCTTAGTGAGCGACTCTCACCAGCTAACGCAGCTATTGCACACGAAGATAAAGTACGTCTTGTTACTGTCTCAGCCTTTAATGAAGGTGATGTCGTTGCTGGAGAAATTATCTCAGCCTTTAAGTCAAAGGAAAGCGAGCTTAAGCTTAAGCCAGGTGTCAGAATTTCGTATGGTGGTGAAGCCGAAAATGTAAATCAATCATTTACCGAAATGTTTGTTGCACTCATTGCTGGACTATTATTGATGTTGGCCATCTTGGTGCTGTCATTTAACTCAATCCGTTACTCACTATATCTACTCTTGGCAGTACCCTATTCTCTGATTGGCGTATTCTTTGGTCTAGCAGCAACTGGTTTGGCACTTTCTTTCACCTCACTCCTTGGTGTGATTGCGCTAGCTGGTGTAATTATTAATCATGCCATTATCTTGATGGACTCAATGATTACTCACAAGGCGTCAGTGGGAAATACATCTCTTCTTGAACAAGTAGCTGATGCAGCAGTGTCGCGATTTAGACCTATCATGCTAACTACTATTACTACTGTGGTTGGTATGATTCCACTCTCTACCATCTCTGATTTTTGGAGTCCGCTGGCATTTGCCATTATGTTTGGTCTAACCTTCGCAATGATATTGACACTCATTTTGGTACCAACTCTCTACTATCGAGCTGAGGAGAAGAAGGCTCGTCAAATGTAAGTCGCTATTATTAAAAATAAATTAGTTAGGTTTTTTATACCTACTGTTAGTTAGTTGCTTAGAGCGTATTCTTGCTTTCTTTTCTTTTAAATAGGCCATAATGGCATTAATAATTGTAGTGGTGAAGAAGATAAAGGTGATGTAACTAAAAAGAAACACCAGTAAGTGTACCTCACGGAACCCTTCTGCATAGAGCGCCAGCAGAAATCCTAATGAATACCAACTCGACGCTTGAATCGCTGGACCAAAGGTGCTTGGCATCATGTGTATTTTCATGAGAAAAGCATTCAAGAAAAGTATCGTTGTTAGTGCCATTTGTGCAGTTAGATATGAAGTGAAATACATACTACCAACTGAAGAGTAGCCAATAAATGCAAGAATAACCGTAGTGAAGAGAATTATTCCCATCGCAACCCGGAGCACAACATACGTGACGTCCATAAAATTGCGCTCGGTGTCGCTAATCACACCGTCAGAAATTGCGTGAAAAAAATTAATTATTGCTAATGTTGAGGAGCCTACACCTAGCGAGATTGCTAATGACTGAATAATCGTCAAACTTAGTACCAGTAATTCCATATAGTATTTATCATAGCAGGCTCCTCTACTGACTACGGTTCTATCCTGTGTATTTAACTCAGTAGAAAAGCTAGTTTACGCTTCTAATGGGGTTCACTTTGTAATCTAAATAAGGTACCCTTGTCTTCATATGTATAAACACTTATTTTTTGACATGGATCAAACTATTGCTCCAGCCAGACAGCCAATTTTGCCAGAAATGTATGAGCTTTTAACTAACCTTCCGCAAGACATTATTATAGTTTCTGGACAAGAAGTACTTAAGATTCATTGGCAAAGTAACAATCTGCCTGCGATAGTACTTGGACAAAATGGCAAT
>CAIMDH010000078.1 GCA_903839715.1 uncultured bacterium | reverse complement strand
TCGTCTCCAAGCCATCCTGCGAACTCGTTGGGGTTGAAGTACCAAGGCTTGCCCACTTCGGGGCGTAGGGTCGGCAAACGCCCCACTGGATTTTCCAGGGCCCAGAATACTGGTTGATAGTGCCGTACCAGACTGAGGGTTTTGTCCACCAATCTGAGTGATGCTTCTGTTCTTCCATCTGCGTCTTTCGCTTTCCAATATTGTGCCCCTGACCCTGCAAAGTCTGTACAGGGTGGAGCCGCTAAAATTCCATGTATCTTAGGAGGTAAGTCACCCACATCCAGGTCCAGTATATCTATTCCTAGCTTAACATCAACCTGTAGTACATCATACCCTAGTTCTTTATATGGCTGCGACCATCTGCCGCTGTAGTCAAACAAGCTAAGAATCGTCTTAGCGACCATAGTACTCCTCACAGAATTTACATAAATTATTATCATCAATGTCAGGCATTAGTTCGTAAGAGTGGTACCAAATGCTACAGTGTGAGCATTGTTCCAGGTCTTCTAACATATCCTGCTCGTACTCTAGCCCCAATTCGAGGCAAGCATTTACAATGCTTTGATTAGTACGGTAAAGCGAATCAACTAACACGCTGCATAGCTCCAAATCTATTTCCTAAAATGAGCCATACACGGTAGGCTGCTTCATCAGACTGCTTTATTAAATCCATAATGTGGGTAGTTAATGGGCCTGCTAAGGCCCGATCAGGGTAACTGCTAAGATCGATTCCTTCAGAGGGTTCAATTTGGGATTCGTTGCTCACCAATATACTCCTGGTTAACTTCGTAGGCTTCTAGAACGCTTCCTTCCCCCGTCTCTATAGCCTCATTGAAGCGATATACTTCTATTTCGGGTACGTCGTAGGTCATTATGAAGGTTTGTACGGTTCTAATAATCATTTTGCTATCCTATATAAAATAAGGTATCCAATCAAGTCTAATATTACATCTTCTGTGTCCAAATCACCAGCACCTCTAGCAATCCTAGACAGCTTATCATCCATCCTGACCCTAAGTTGCTCCTTCTTATCCACTTGACTAAAGATTCGAACAGGTTCTAATGCACTATTCCCATAAGCAGCATTCTTTGCTATCAGCATATCACCAATAGACTGCAACTCGTTCCTAACTATTTGGGTAAATTCTTGAGTATCCAAGGCATTTCTCTCCGCTCTCCACGAGCTTTCATTAATTTATCTAGTATGGAATGAACCAATGGCTTCCGCCCTACAGACCTGCAACCAATTATGTACATTGGTATTAGTTCATCCATTACTAGGTTTTCTAACTCTAACACATATTTTCTATCGTACATCGTCTTTCTCCGCTGACTAAAGCGGATTCAATTTAGGGTCAATAATGTATATTATACACCACACAATAAATAAATTCAACATCATTTTTCACCACCCTAAAGATAAACTTGACAAGCAACCTATAATACCGTATAATATTCTAAATGAGAATTATCTTCACCTACCGGGATGAAAAAAATTAGTATTGACATGTTGCAATCAACATGCTATAATATTATATAAATTGAACTAAGAGTTTAATTTACCGAGGTGTTGTAGATTTGATAAATTCTACAGACTCCTTAATTGTCACGTCTTCGAATCCTAAAACGGGACTGACAAATTAAGGAAACTAGTCTGTTAGACATTTGATAAATCTGCACACGACCTCGGTTACACTTGATGAAACAGATTAAATGGGGGAAATTGTATTCATTTTTTCTGTTTTGATTGAGTTTTATCCATTAAGCGGATATAGTTAATTGCCGAAAATTCCGCTTGCCAACTAACTAGGAAAAGTATGTTTCAATCTAAAGTATTTACACTAAGTAAAAAAGATCTCAAAAGCGTTCCATTTCAACTCGTTTATGAAGATGGGGCAGAAGGACAAGATCAACGCAAAGCATTCGCAAAATATAGCACCTGGGCATTGCCTCAGGCTTTAGCATTTGTAGGACAGACTACCCCAGTAAAGAATCCAGATGGGCAATTTGATGGAAATGCAACAGTAAAGAAGTTTGTCTCTAGCTGTGAGCATGGGAAAGAATGGGCTATTGGACTAATGTACTATCTTCTTAGCCATCCTAGAGGCTTGATCATTCCTAGCGGGTATAAGGCTACTAGTCCTGAGTTTATTCCTTATGCTGCTTTAGTGCCTCTAATTTTAGCAGCATTCAAGAAGTATCAGTCTATTCCTTACTCAAAGTGGACTAACTTTAGCAGTATTGTAGATAAAGATTTATACGCAGCAATGAACTGTTCACCACCTAGTTATACCGTGGAAGAACTGTTAGATCTCCGCGATTTAGGGTCGACGATCAAGTCGGGAGATAAAGCAGGAACGAAGAAGAATCCTGTTAGCACTACCACTATTACAGCTACCGGGGTTGAAGAGTTTGACAAGCTTCCTAGGTTAGCAAAGATTATGTTAACCCAGGTTTGGCTAGCTCATGCTACTATTAGGCACGACTACATGGTACTAGATCCTGTTGAGTGGGATCGTATGCCCCCATCCTTGGTTGCTACTGAAGTACGTTCATTAGTTACATCCTCAACTCCTGATTGGGCCCTATAAATGAAATACACTATAGAAATTACCAACCGCATGATAGCGGAGTATAAGTCTGGTAAGTCTGTAGAAGATATTGCTACGGAACTTACAGAAGAACTCGGGGAAGAAGTTAAACCCCGTAGCGTCATAGCTAAACTTTCGAGTCTTGGAGTTTATCGACGCAAGGAATACTTGAACAAACGCGGTGAGCCTCCAGTTAAGAAAGAGGAGTACATTCAACGTATTGCAGAGATTCTCGACATTAACGTGGATCTCTTGGAGTCCATGGAAAAAGTCACCAAGACTGCACTTGTTCTCATTGAAAAACAGACCCGAGAACTTAGAAATAAGACTGAGGGAGACTGAGTAAAAATAGACCCAGCTGAGTAAAATCAGACTGGGTCTTTTTGTTTGGTTAATTAATACCTTTTGGTATTTTTATAAGAATACAAAAACCGCACCAACCTGGGGAGGCGGATGCGGTTTAGGGTAAGCTTAACCGATTTTCCTAATCGCTACACTTTAGGGTCGGCGGGTTCCGTTATCCCCGCTACGGTGGCTAGCATAACCTCTAGCTCTAGGTATTGGCTTAACCGACGAGGATCTGCAACGCCTCTTTGGTAGCCTTCTCAAGCGAAGCCAGAACTTCCGGCTCCACGTTGCGCTGAGCAGCCAGCTCAGCGATCAGGGAGGCCTTGGTAACCCCCGCAACAGCCTTGGCCTTGGCCTTAGCAACGTACACGCCCTCGCGGGACAGCTTAGCAACCACCGAGCGAACCGACTTACCAACAGCAGCCGCCAGTTGCTCAACCGACGCACCATCCTTGTAACCATTCACAAGCGTGGCAACCATTTCAGCAGAGTAGTTCTCAACTTTGTTCGACATAATTTGCTACCTTTCAAAATATGGCTTCGTAGTCCTCAGCCTTTATTGTTTGGTCTTTGATGCCATCGCCGATCCATATAAGTATTATAAAGCGTTTAACTAATCACTTCAACATCAAAATTCGAAATCTTCAAAAAAGTTGCAGGCTACCATAGTATCTTCAACATTTACGAACTCAGCTTCATCTACGGTAACGCCCCAAGTCTCAGTCGTATCGTACCACAGTGACGTGACGCCATCATTGTCGTTCATCTCAGTCCCTTTCACATCATGTAACTATTATAAACTGTTAAACTCCGTTCCGCAAGACAAAAATTCTGAATTTATTTTCCGCGGACTCATCTGCTACAATTTAGGGTCGAGCTATGTTTTCTCAACCAATGAAGATATTATACGCCGCCCAGGATTATCATTCAAGACAGAATTTTCAAGCGTGAAGCCGTTTGGAACCGCTTGAAAACTCGCCCACCTCGGCCTACGCAAGTGCACTTTTTGCTCCTCCTGACCCTAAATTGCATCAATTTGCTCGAATTTGCTCGAATTTGCTCGCATTGTCTCCAATTTGCTACAATTTAGGGTCAAATCGAAGAATTTGCACTTGACACGCGCCAGGTGCTCCCGCGGACCAAGCTTAGGGTCAGTCTCGGAAATTTGCACTTGACACAGAGGTTTTGCACTTGCTATAATGGGCGCGAGGCCTCCAGGATTTTGCACTTGAAGTTTTTGCACTGGGGCGCAGAGCGCGGTAACCCCATATTAAGATGTGGATATCCTCTTTTCATGCACCAAAACGGTGCATCGACCCTAAGTTGTTGATTTTAAACGAGTTTTTGGAGGTGGCACGCAACTTGCTACAATTTAGGGTCGGGAGTGAGCACTCACTCTCGTGGAGACCCTTGACCCGCGTAAAAATAGTCTTGACAAATCAATGGGTTATGGGGCCCCGCCCCTAAGTCATTGATTTATAAGGCTTTTTTGT
>CAIMDH010000077.1 GCA_903839715.1 uncultured bacterium | reverse complement strand
CTTAAGGGTTTCGCTTTTTTCTTTATTTTATAGAGCGGCAGTAAGTGCAGTTTTTGTCCTAACTAAATCTTCTGGTGTTACGGTTACGTGGGTTGGTTTTTGAAAGGCCTTGTCACCACTGTGTCGAGGAATGACATGCAAATGTGAATGAAAAACTTCTTGTCCCGCTGCCTCACCATTGTTGGTTACAAGATTAACGCCATCTGCAAGTCCTGTCGCTTTAAGGGCGTTGGCGATTTTTTGTCCGACTTTATGCATATGAGCAAATATTTCCGGGTCAGCATCAAAGATGTTTACAAACGGCTCCTTAGGAATGATTAAAGTATGGCCGTGGTTGACGGGAGAGATATCTAAAAAGGCCAGGACTAATTCGTCTTCATACACAATATGTGCGGGTATTTCTCGATTGATGATTTTGGTGAAAATGGTTTCCATAATGCTCTGTAGTATACCGCAGTAAATGGTCATGCTACCATACGGTACTATGTCGCTATTTGAGGTGTTACCAGAACCGCCAGCCGAATTCGCCAAAGAACTCGGCGCCTATAATTCATGGTTACGTACATTGTTATATAACCGTAATATTACATCACAGAGTGCAGCAGAAAGTTTTTTGCATCCTTCATATGAGACGGAGCTCCATGACCCATTTTTACTCCATGATATGGAAGCAGCAGTAGTTCGAATCTTGAAAGCGATGACTGAAAATCAGAAGATTGTCATTTACAGCGACTACGACTGTGATGGTATACCGGGGGCGGTAGTACTTCACGATTTTTTTGTTGCGGCCGGTTTCAGTAATTTTTACAACCAGATACCACACCGACATTACGATGGATTTGGTCTCAGTGTAAAAGCGGTAGAAAAATTACTGGTCGAGCAAAAACCGGCACTTATTATTACTATCGACTGCGGTACGACTGATGTCGAGGCTGTAGCAAAAGCCAATGAACTTGGTATTGACGTTATTATTACCGACCATCACGAACCAAAAGAAATCCTGCCGAAGGCGGTGGCGATTGTTAATCCTAAGCTGGGAGACACATATCCTTTTACCGGACTTTGCGGTGCAGCTGTAATTTTTAAATTGGTACAAGCACTATTAGCACGTGGTAACTTTATGATTGCTCCTGGTCTAGAAAAGTGGTGGCTCGATATGGTGGGTATTGCCACTATTGCTGACATGGTGCCACTCCGTGATGAAAATCGTACTTTGGCTCATTACGGACTCATGGTATTACGAAAGTCTAGGCGACCCGGGTTGCAGCAACTCTTGCGTAAGCAGAAAACAAGTCAGCAGCATCTTACTGAAGATGATATTGGCTTTACTATCGGTCCGCGTATTAATGCAGCGTCACGGATGGATACACCGGAAGACGCCTTTTTTCTCCTGGCTACCAAAGATGAAGGTGAAGCGGGGGCACGTTTGGAGCACTTAGAAAAATTGAACACTGACCGCAAATCAGCGGTTGCTCAAATGACCAAGGAGATTCATGTCCGACTGAAAGATGTTGAAGTGATGCCAGAAGTGATTGTGATGGGTAATCCAGAATGGCGTCCGTCACTAGTGGGGCTGGCTGCCAACAAGCTGGCAGAGGAGTACAATCGACCAGCCTTTCTTTGGGGTCGTGATGGTAATGGGGTGTTTAAGGGGTCGTGTCGGGCTGGGGGAGGAGTGAGTGTGGTGATGCTAATGAATGCCACGCCCGAACTTTTTCATGAATTTGGCGGCCACCATGCATCGGGTGGATTTTCGGTGCGCGATGAACGTATCCATGATTTGGCCGCTGGTCTCCAAGGTGCCTACCAGCTCCTTGGGACAGCTGCAAAAATAGTAGAACCGCTACTCGTCGACATGGAACTGACGCTAGAGGCATTTTCCACTGAGCTCCTACGAGCGCAGCGGCAGTGTGGTCCGTACGGCTGTGAGAATCGCAAACCGCTCTATCTCATTTCAAATGTTCAAGCCAAAGAAGTGGTACGTTTTGGTAAAGCTAAGGAACATACCAAACTCACCTTCGCAACTACGGGTCTGGCAAAAGAAGCCATTGCCTTTTTTAAGACTCCCGAACAATTTGCTATCATTCCAACTACTGAGCTACCGGTATCATTATTGGTGCATCTTGAAGAAAGTTTTTTTATGGGGCGGCTACAGACACGGTTGCGGATTGTCGACATTGTGTAAGTAAAGGGTATACTACGAAACATGGAAAAAGTCATTACGTATACAAGTGGCAAGGCGCTTGGCAACCCGGGTGCAGCCGGAGTAGGGGTGTATATCACTTCTGCTGATGGTGCGGTGGTACAAGAGGTCAAGAAAGCTATCGGTAATGCTGATACTAATTTTGCTGCATACTATGCCGTCATGCTGGCACTTAATACTCTCAAGCAAATCTATGGCGCGGCTACCAACACCATGCATTTTGAGTTTCTGCTCGATAATGAATTGGTAAAAAAACAGCTCAACTCGGAATATCAGATTCATGAACCAGGCTTGGTCCCAATGTTTATTGAGATTCATAATCAGCGTGTAGTCGATTTTCCCAACACTACCATCACCCATGTAGCTCCAGCACAAAACAAAGAAGCTAACCGTCTAGCTAGTGGAGCGATAGCAGGGAAGTAGTAATTTAATTACCTATACTGATTGTAATCTGAAAAGACGCGAGCATCACTCGCGTCTTTTTTGAAGAGGTTCAACCTCTTTCAAAAACTACAATCCTTTTGCAATATGAGTTTTGTTTTATCTCTGCATCAGACTGCTATACTTACAATATTGTCACACTATGACCATTACCCACTTCTACGTAGGAATACTTAGTTTTTTGTTTGGAGTGTTTGTGGCCACGCTCTCCGTGCCTACTCTTCCTACTACTGTTTGGGTTTTATTTATGGGTACCGTCAGCCTTCTTTTGTGGCGACGGGCTTTTTTGACGAAAGAAGCAGTAGCCTTTTTATATATCGGCATCTCACTTGTGGCCGTTGCGCTTGGGCTGTTACGTACTACAGAAGCGTACCGCATACTTGATGATTCAGTACTTACCGATTCAATTGATACTGAAGTAACAATTACTGGAGTGGTAGGTAGTGAGCCAGAACAGCACGAAGAGACCACTCATCTGACAGTTCGTACAGAAACTGAAAAGGTATTAGTGATTGTTGATCGGTATACTGAAATTCCATACGGAGAGGTAATTACAGTGAAGGGAAAACTCACCAAACCAGAAAGTTTTGAAACTGATATGGGTAGGGTTTTTAATTACCCGGGATATCTAGCTGCTCGGGGTATTACCTATGTCATCCGTTTTGGGGAGGTAGAAAGCACTGGTATCAATCAAGGCGCCATACTAATGAAAACGCTATTCAGTGCTAAGGCACAGTTTGCCGAAAAGCTGCGGTTACTTTTACCAGAGCCGCAAGCTGGGCTTGGTTTAGGATTACTACTTGGTATCAAGGGAGCACTTGGAGAGGAGCTGGAGCTCGATTTTCGCAAAGCAGGAGTGATTCATGTGGTTGTACTTTCGGGGTATAACGTGATGTTGGTAGTCCTTCTTGTGTTGTACGTCCTCGGACATTTTTTGGTAAAACGGGCCAAGCTGTTTTTTGGATTGATGGCAATCGTATTGTTTGCCCTTTTAGTTGGGTTGTCGGCGACGGTGGTGCGGGCAAGTATCATGGCAGGGCTGTTGCTGGTGATGCAAACTACTGGTCGAACGTATCTCGTGCTACGCGGCCTCTTGCTGGCGGGAGTGTGTATGGTACTCCTAAACCCGCTCGTGCTCGTCTATGATATTGGCTTCCAGCTTTCCTTTATGGCGACGTTAGGACTGATACTGCTAGCACCGCAAATCGAACGGTTATTTTTGTGGGTACCTGATGTGGTAAGTGTGCGGTCGTTTTTGGTTGCTACTATTGCGACGCAGATCGCGGTCTTACCATTATTGCTGTACCAGATGGGAGAAATTTCAGTTGTCTCGATAATTGTAAATGTGCTGGTGTTGCCGATGGTACCAGTGGCAATGCTGCTCACTTTCAGTACTGGATTGTTGGCATTTGTGTTACCGCTACTCGCACCTCTCTCTGCGTACCTAGCGTACTGGTCATTGTGGTACATCACTGTTATCGCGCAGTGGTTTGCGTCTGTACCCTTTGCTTCTTTTGCCGTGCCAGCCTTTTCAGTCTGGGTGATTCCAGTAGCATATGCAGTACTTGGGTATGG
>CAIMDH010000076.1 GCA_903839715.1 uncultured bacterium | reverse complement strand
GTCAGTGATACGTACGCCGTGAAAGAGTTCATATTTTTCTGAAAGTCCACGCAAAATCGCGACCGCATCTTCAGGGGACGGCTCATTTACAAACACTGGCTGAAAACGTCTCGTGAGAGCTGGATCTTTTTCAATATGCTTCTGGTACTCCTTGAGCGTTGTAGCGCCTATGACACGGATCTCACCGCGTGCTAGTGCTGGCTTCAGCATATTTGAAGCGTCCATAGATCCTTCGGCTTGTCCAGCCCCCACAATCATATGGAGTTCATCAATAAAAAGAATGACACCACCGGCAGAACTCTCCACTTCTTTCATCACGGCCTTCAAGCGTTCTTCAAATTCACCACGGAACTTTGTTCCAGCAACAAGTAGGCCAAGGTCAAGGGAAAGAATTTCTTTTTCCTTTACTGATTCAGGTACTTGCCCAAGCACAATTTGTTGAGCTAGTCCCTCAGCAATAGCTGTCTTTCCCACTCCAGCCTCTCCAATAAGAACTGGGTTGTTCTTGGTTCGACGAGATAAGATCTGGATGACACGTTGAATCTCAAGATCGCGACCAATTACCGGATCGAGTTTATTTTCTTGTGCCAACTTAGTGAGGTTTCGAGTATATTTGGAAAGTGCGCGGTACTTTTTTGGAGACTGTGCATCAGTAACTGAATGGTCACGAATTTCCTTGATTGTTCGCATCACTTTTTCTTTTTCAATACCTGCTCGTGTCAAAATTTCAGTAGCCGGGCCAGGATTTTCAAGTATAGCCACAAAAAGATGTTCTACACCCACATATGCATCACCCATCTTTTCAGCAAACTGTCCGGAGAACTCAAGTGACTTTGCTAACTCTGGCGTGAGATACAGCTGATAAGAGGGCGAAATAGTCGTCTGCATCTCGGATACCTCAAGAGCTTCCAGGAGTAAGTCAGTAAAAATAATGACGTCAATATCAAGTCGGTCGAGTACAGAAATAACCGTACTTTCATCTTGCATAGCAAGAGAAGTAAGGAGATGAATTGGACTAACGTGATTTTGACCTCTTTCGATAGCCAATTCATGTGCTTTGCGTATTGCTTCTTTGGCTTTGGATGTAAAATTTTGAAAATTAGGCATAGTTCAGGTTGATTATATACGACACGGACACAGGGACAGAAAAGCAGATGTGGCTAAGCGGGCAGACACTCTTTACTACGTGTACAATAGTACTATCTTGCAATGAAAAAGCTCATAAGTCAATTTCTTTTTCTTCTCTTTTATTGTCTACTTTTTGTTTTCAGAGGGTCAAGGGCCGAAGTGCTATATGAAGCAAATCATTACTTATACCGAAACAGAAGTTACAGGCCCCATTTTTTCACGAAAACGCAATAACACTGCCAGTACTTTTTTCATATCTGCCTCTGTAGTGTCAGCTCCTAGCGTAAGACGGAGAGTAGAAGAAGCTCGGTACGTATCTCCAGTCATCGCTGTTACCACAGTACTCTCACCACTCCCAGCGCCAGCACATGCACTCTTGGTACTGGCCGCGATGTTGTGAGCATCGAGATACACCACCGCATACTCAGTATCAAAACCTGGAAGTGAAATATTAATATTATTAGCTAATCTATCCTCACCAGTTGGACCATTTAGAACCACCCCCGGCCAAACTTTTTTTAAATTAGCAATAAAGACATCTCGCACCATCGCTACTTTTTGAGCACGAGCTTTGTAGTCATTTTGCGCGAGAGTAAGTGCCGTGGCAGCACCAACAATCGCAGCGACGTTTTCGGTACCTGGACGGATACCTTGTTCTTGTCCTCCACCGTACATAATTGGCGACAAACCGAGTGTCCCGCGGAAAGCAAGAACACCAACTCCTTTTGGACCTTGACATTTACCCGCATCAAGCGAAAGTAAGTCCACACCAAGACGTTCCATAGCGCACGATAGCCACAATGGCGCCTGAGCTGCATCCAAGTGTACGTAAATTTTTGTCCCCTGCTCTTTTTCATAGCGGCGTACTTCACGCACTAGTCGCGTCACATTCTGTACCACCCCAACCTCACTATTAGCATACGCAAAGGTAACAAGCACTGTCTTAGGAGAAAGGACCGCTGCAAGCGCAGAGGGTGATATTTTTCCCTCACTATCTACCTCTACATAGCGCACTACTACTCCTGCCGTCTCAAGCGCAGGCAGTACATTTGTAATTGAAGGGTGTTCTATACGCGTCGTAACAATTTCCATCTCAGAATATGGAATACCATCTTTACGACTAAGTTTTTTTAGTAAGCCGAGTAAGGCGATATTATTACTCTCAGTTCCACTACCAGTAAAAATCACTTCCGCCGACCGGATACCGAGAGTCGTAGCTACTTGCTGACGGGCCATCTCCACTGCTTGTCGCGCCCGTACCCCTTCAAGGTGGATCGCTCCAGGATTTCCAAATGTTTCAGTCAAGAATGGACGCATAGCGCGGAGTACCCGGGGGTGGAGTGGAGTAGCAGCAGCATAATCTAGGTAGATACGCTTTTTGAAGCGATTAAAAATATTCATCTCAAAATCATGACACAAGGTGTAAAATATGTAAATCTCTGCTATACTGCCGTACATTATTTTATTAGGACGCCCGCACTAGGCGTTTTTACGTGTCGATACCATGAAAAAATCTAAAAAAACCAAAGAAAACATTGTCAAACGACCACCCATAGTGGTGGTAATGGGTCATATCGACCACGGCAAATCAACCCTCCTCGATTATATTCGTAAGAGCAATAGTGTTGCCGGAGAAGCTGGTGGTATCACCCAACACCTTTCTGCGTATGTAGTAACTCATAAAACCAAAGACGGGGCCGTGGAAAATATCACATTTCTCGATACTCCTGGGCACGAGGCGTTCCAAAAGATGCGCTTACGTGGAGCTGACGTAGCAGACATTGCTATTTTGGTCGTATCAGCTGAAGACGGTGTCAAACCACAGACACTTGAGGCCCTTGCTTCAATCAAACAAGCAAATATCCCGTACATTGTCGCTATCAACAAAATCGACAAACCTGGAGCAGACATCATGCGTACCCAAACCAGTATGATCGAACACGAGATTTACGTAGAGGGTATGGGCGGTGACATCCCTTGGGTTGGTATTTCTGCAAAGACCGGAGAAGGTGTTTCTGAACTACTCGACATCGTCGTACTTGCCGCTGACCTAGCAGAACTTACTGGTGATACAAGCATTCCAGCGGTCGGACAGATTATCGAAGGAAAGATGGACCCCAAGCGTGGCAATACCGCTACCCTGATCGTCAAGAACGGTACTCTCAAAAAAGGTACCTTTGTGGTTTCTGGTTCTTCATACACCCCTGTTCGCATTATGGAAGATGCTAATGGCAAGCCTGTAGCAGAAGCTACACTCTCGATGCCGGTTGGTATTGTCGGCTTTGGTGAAATTCCAACTATCGGTGCCGCTTTTTACACAGTCACTACCAAAAAAGAAGCTGAGGTTGCTATCGAAACCAACCGTCCTGTTCCAATCGAATACAAGCGACTACTAAATCCCCTTCCAACCATTCCAATTCTTATCAAGGCTGATGTACTAGGTACTATCGAAGCAATCGAACACGAACTCAGTAAGTTTACTTCTGAACGTATTGCCGTACGTGTCATCGCCACCGGTGTTGGTGACATTACTTCCAACGACATCCAGAATGTCAGTGCTACAAAGGAAGCTATTATCGTTGGCTTTAATGTCAAAGTGGAGCGACAGGCAGCGGAATTAGCTGAGCGTATTGGAGTCGAAATTGATACTTTTGATATTATTTACGAACTATCAGATTGGTTAAATACCGCTCTCAAAAACCGCACTCCACGTATTGAAGAGATGAAGAATACCGGTAAGGTAAAAGTACTCAAATACTTTAGTTCACAAAAAAATCTTCATGTACTTGGTGCCCGAGTAGAAGCGGGACACATCAAAATGAATCAGAAAGTGAAGATTACTCGTCGTGATGTTGAAGTAGGTAAAGGAACCATCAAAAATCTTCAACAATACAAATCTGACGTACAGCAGGTTGAGGAGGGAGAATTTGGACTACAACTCGAAACCAAAAACGAAGTAGCCCCTGGAGACCACCTTGAGCCGTACGATGTTGTTGTTACCTAATATCTATATGTCATCAGGTCGCCAATTGCGCGTCGAATCACTTATTCGTGAAATCGTCGCAGCCTTCATTCAAGCCGAAGCAAACACTGATCCCCTTATTACTGTTACGCGTGTTACTACTGCACCCGACTACAAACAAGTAACGGTATACTTCACTACTATCCCAGGTGGACAGGAGCGCGAAGCATCTGCACTCGCCTTCCTCATGCGTTCTGGTGGTGAGCTCCGTGGCTTTATCAAAAAAAACAGTAGTCTCAAAGTCATTCCGTTTATTGAGTTTAGTGTTGACTATGGTGAACGCCACCGTCAACATATTGATGAGATTGCTAGAGAAATAGCAAAATAACAAAAGGACCGGCGTGGTGCGCCGGTCCTTTTGTTATGAAGCCCTAGTTGGCTCCACTCGGCAAGCCCTGACACGCCACCCCGTCGCCGTCACGATCGAGTCCATGACGATCACGATTATCGGCAGTACTACACGTATCATAGACTTCTTGCGCCTCTGGTTGCGTCCTAAAGCTACTACAGTTATAGACATTCTCCTCACACATCGCACCATATATAGCATTACCTTCAGCATCACGATCAACCATCGACTCAGACACAGAGCCGGTATCAATAAGCTTTCCCAAATCAACATCGGTACTGGTCGCTTCCATACCTAGCGCAGCCAAGAGCAGGATTCCGATACCAAGCATCCATAATCGTGTCTTTTCAAAAAAGAACGCCACTGCAGCAGCCACTAAGAGTAAGCCAATAATAATTACCAAGCGAACATTTTTGCTACGGCGCCATTCGGCCACATTTTTTTCCATATCAGAAAAGTATACCAAAGTGATAGATACTTGCCTACAAGAACTCATTTTGAATAGACAGTATTTAATGCTAAAGTAGTCTTTACCAAGTCCTGGTGGCGAAGTGGTTAACGCTGCGGTTTGCAAAACCGCCATACGTGGGTTCGACTCCCACCCAGGACTCACGGGTTTGGCTTTTGCCAAACGCGAGTTCTGGGAGTATTGCGCCTGCGCGCAATACGCTGGGAGTCGAACAGCGGAGCTTTATCTTGTCTTTTCATAAAGCCGAGACGAATGAGCTGCGACCGGGGTTCTCATGAGCGTAAGCGAATTAGAAAAAACGGGTCGACTCCCACCAGTACAAGTATTATTCTGCAGAGAATATTACGTGTGCCCGGATGGTGTAATTGGTAGCCACGCAAGACTTAAAATTTTGTGGCCGTAAGGCCGTGCGGGTTCAATTCCCGCTCCGGGCACCTAAAATAAAACACCCTTTAGCGATTAGCGGGGGTGTTTTATTTTGGGTTAGGGAATTGAAGCCTGATTGAGCTGGTTTATGAGCTTGCGAAATAAACTAGCCAATTAGGGTACTGAAACTGTAAGTTTCAATTCCCGCTCCGGGCACCTAAAATAAAACACCCTTTAGCGATTAGCGGGGGTGTTTTATTTTAAACTAGTGAATTGACACTATCACTCGGAATGTATATAAATGAATCATCATTGTTCTTTTTTAAAGAGGAGGTTATATGGCAGAAACTGTTCAAAAACATCCCGAAGCAAAACCCGGGGAAGTATTTCTCAAAAATTGCAACCGCGACGAACCGGACATATATGCCGACATTCCATACAAGACTAAGCGTACTGGCAAAAACGCCTACGATCGTGACTACAATGTCATCCCTAACTGCTTCCCTGTTTTTGTTTGGGAGATGGAACATGATCGGCGTACCACTAAAGTTAAAATCGGCGCATGAACACTTATGTGCCACATAAGCGGTCCACTAATTTTGTGGACCGCTTTTTACAATGCACCTTGTCTAAACTGAGGGTTTGTTGTACACTTCTCCGCACAACACACAAGAACAAATGCCCTCTTAGCTCAGTTGGTAGAGCAGCTCCCTCTTAAGGAGACGGTCCAAGGTTCGAATCCTTGAGGGGGCACACGGTCGTAAACAAATACACACCCTTCTTAAGAAGGGTGTGTATTTGTTTAGCAAGCAATCTGCATTGCTTGCGGCGACTATGTGAACCGCAGTGATGCCGCAGGCGAGCGAGGTGGGGTCGAGAACACTTAATAGATTTGGAGCGAAGCAAACAAATATACTTAGTGATTCGTGACCAAAGGCGCATAAAAAAACTGCCCTGCGGCAGGTGCGGCGTTTGTGCCAGTCGGAGCCATGTTTTCTTTAACAATAGAAAACAAATTCTAAAGCTTCACAACAACCCTATCTATTTTTAAATCATTCATCCATTCGTCTTTGTATTTTCTGTATGAACCATAATCATCAGGATATTTCTTCACTAAACCGAACTTGAGTTGGCTGTATTCTTTAACCGCCTCTGGATGAGAAAGAAAATAGTCACGCAACCCCAACATTTCATCTATGTGTTTATGTCCTTGTTGAAAAAAATGTAAATTCACCAAACGGGTATTATCTCTCTCTTTAACATATAATCGTGAGCCTTCCATAACGTACTGACCAAGAAAATTATAGTAAAGTGAACCCAAGACTGTTTCAAAACCGTCAGCCTCTTCAATACTTTTAATTACAACAAGGATATCTATGAGTGGCTTCCCAGCTAATCCTGGCACAGAAGTACTACCAATATGATCAATAGATAGTATGTTGTTTCCAAGAACCTGTTTCAGAGCGGTCTCTTCAGTTCCGTATTGTGTAACCCAGTTAGGGTCATAGTCTTGGATGGAGTATTTACTGGTGTTGGTTTTGGTATAACTGACGGTACGAGCACTGTTTTAGCGGGTTTTTTGAAAACTGAGGCTAACACGCTTGAATCCGCTCTTGTTTTACTAAACAATATAAAAAATGCTT
>CAIMDH010000075.1 GCA_903839715.1 uncultured bacterium | reverse complement strand
TTTATGTAAAACAGAGGAAAAGCGTTTCACGTGGCACAGTTTTCATGTAAATTATTTATTCATGGGCCTTAGAGCCGTATTCTATGCTCTACTGTCCTATAAATTTTGTCTCTTATCCACCTATGCACTGTCTTTTCCACAGTTGTGTACTGTGAAGTAACCTGTCTTTTATGAATAATGCCGGAGATGGAGGCGAGGTTTTTTGTAGATCTTTTGACTGCAGGTAAGGGGGTGGGTAATCCACGGCTTATAGCTGAAAATACTGGGTAATCGAAACCTGACGGTCTCTAAGTTATTTTTCTATCGCTCTGCTCAGAAAAATAACAAGAGCCGCGGGTCACACCTCGCCTGCCTCCGGCATGGCTCCGGCGGTTTCGATTACCTCGAACAGTGCGCAGGCACTGTTCTCCTGGCCACACAAAAAGCCCCTAAGGGCTTTTATTGTGCGGCCAGGGGTAATCGAAACCCCGACTAATCCTTGGCAAGGACTCGTTATACCACTTAACCATGGCCGCATTTACTTCACTAATTCTTTTGTTGCCAACTGAATGAATTTAAGCAACTTCTTCTTCAAAAGAATACAGCCGATTATAGTATTTAGAACGCCAAATTGCAACGTTTGCTTGTTGCTTTTACTGGGAACTACCTGGTTTTTACTAAACTGACTCACGGAAATGTTAGTTTTTTTACTCCAGTATTTCATGCACTTGATTTCATCATGAGTAGGGTAGAGCAAAAGCCATATATTAATTGCTTTTTTGTCGACACCCAAGTATTCAGTGACAAAGTGGATAAAAACCCGCTGTAGCTCAATTTTGCTTGTTGAGAGACGTATTACACGGAGATCCTCCATGTCACCAGCTGACATGTACACCATGAGTCCCGCCATAAATAACGGGGAAGTGCGGTAATGCTTGTACTCAGTCTCTGCATGACGCTCTGCTTCGCTGTATTTAATGGTACGTTCAGCGTTTCGCGCTTTGTTTACTAGTTTGATTCGAGACTGATTGTCTTTGGCTGCCTGAAGTTTATTAGTTGCCGCCACTTTGATAGAAAAATCTTCTTTAGCAAGCCAGTTTGATATCGTGCCACGCGAAACACCACAGATCTTGGCAATTTCTGTATAGGTAAAGCCTCTCTTACGAAAAGCAATTGCTTGCTCATACGCAGCTTGTTTGTACTTTCCACGTGAAACTATCATAACAAAGTTTATATATTATATACGCATACAATTGTTCAGTTTTACATTATAAACACCTGTACACTTTTTCTGATTCATTGAGAAAGGCTATGAAAAAGCTTCGACTTATTCTGTTTACACAATGCTTTACCTTAATGCATTCAAGTACAATGGCTGACAGTTGAAATTTTGATTGACGGAACTCGTATTTTAAACACTAAAAAGCGCTTTTTAATTCTAATAAGAAGAGATTGTTCCTCTCAATTTATGTTTTATACAACTAACTAAAAATCTCCATCCGCCATCTCTCCGATTACCAACTGACATCCTTTTTTTCCAACAACGGCTGAGTAGGGGACATTTGGTAAAATATTAAACCTTTCTCCAGCGACAAGATTTGTAACATGACCAGAGACAGTAATTTCAAAAGATCCTTCAGTGACAAAGATTGTTACTTTATCTTTGTGAGTATGTTCCTCGTAAATAGCTTCTGGTGCGTCTTGCGTTTCATAGACATTAATAAAGCCTTCTTTTTCCAATGTTTGAATGCAGCGTTCTGATAGTTCCATAAAAGTACGCCTAGCCTCGCATGGCCATTCTGGTTTGGTTTATCACTTCTTTTACAGGAGTATTGGATTTTATAATATATTCTTCACTACCTTGCTCTACAGCTAAAAAGACGTTCTCAGCGTCACTCATATTGGTTAGGAAAATAATCTTAGCGTCTCTACCCCATGTATCTAGGCGTATTTTCTCTACGGCTTTATGCCCATTCATTATTGGCATCATAATATCCATTAAAATAGCGTCCGGGTGATGCTTGAGGGCAAGTTCTACACCTTCTAAACCATTTTTAGCCCTTAAAACCTCAATTCCTACTTGAGTAAAAGCTGTGGCATAGAGATCGAGAATGTTTTCATCGTCTTCAACAATTAAAACAACTGAATTAGTCATATAAC
>CAIMDH010000074.1 GCA_903839715.1 uncultured bacterium | reverse complement strand
ACATTAATACTAAATGTGAACACCTCTCCCTGAATCTTTAGCGCCACTTCGTGGCGACCGATAGATTTGAGGTGAGAATCCACCACCAAGTACTCTTTAGGAATACTGATGCCCCGCTTCCCTGCTGCTGCAATCACATCGTTCGCGTGTACACCCTTAAACAAGTGCCCTTGGGCGTTGGCCTGGACCGGAATAACTAGCGGCTCTAGATTGATTTCAGCAGCGATTTTTTTAAGTGAATCAAGGGCACTGGCTTTGTCTGCTTGGTTTTTTTGGCGCATATTCACTACGCGCTTGAGGTTGTCTGGTGTTGCTGCCTGTGCGTCACCTTTAGGGATTAGTTTATTTAACGCAAAACCATCTGGCACACTGACAACTTCATAGCGTAGACCAATTTTTGCCACATCTCGTAACAGAATTACTTTCATACTTACATTAAGGTCGTATTACATTACTAACAAACGCATCATAGCAAAAGTTGATGCTATTCTTCAACTGGCTCGGTTGCCACTTCAGCACTCTCAGAAATCACTTCTTCCCCCCGGATAAATTTGAGGGCAGCCTCTTCTTGCGGATCAACGTCATCGAGTCGCTGTTGTGGTGTACGGGTAATCTTGATATCAGGCTTCAAACCGCCATCAGAAATTGAAATACCTTCCGGAGTAAGCCAGCGCGCTACGGTAATCTTAACCGAGGAACCATCTGCGAGCGGCACTAATTCTTGGACAGAACCCTTTCCAAAACTATCCTGACCAATAAGGGTGGCAACACCATGCTCACGAAGCGCGCCTGCCAAAATTTCAGACGCAGAAGCCGAACCACCATCTATCAGTACCACTACTTTTTCTGGGGCAAATGAGCGCAGAGTGCGGCCCTGGCTACGATAAAGTTTTTCTTCATCATTTTCACCATAGTGTTCACGAACGACCACTTTGCCGGTTGGCAAAAAGTAACTTGCAATAGCTACTGCACTTTGTAGGTAGCCACCTGGGTTACCACGCATGTCGAGAATCATCGAAGTAGCACCGCTTTCAGTATATTCTCGAAGTGCCTCTTGCATCTTCATTTCAGCAATTGCATTAAAGCTAAAGAGTCTAATAATGAATACATCACCGATCTTTTCAGTCTTGACTGTCGGAATGTCGATTGTGTCTCGCGTTACGGTCACTTCGCGAATCTCTAAGTCACCTTCACGATACATCGAAAGCACGACACTAGTACCCTTCTCGCCACGAATCAACCGTACAGCCTCATCAACTTGCATTCCTTCGGTACTTTTATCATCAATCTTGAGGACCTTGTCTCCCGCAATCAACCCGGCGCGTTCGGCGGGAGTACCAGGAAGTGGTGAGATGACAGTCACAACATTGTCGCGCAACCCTACTTCCATTCCGATACCACTGAAGTTACCCGAAATATCTTCGGCAAACGCTGCACTTTCTACCGGTGGGAAAAATACAGTATACGGATCACCATATGCAGAGACCATTCCTTGAATTGCACCATTGATTCTGTCTTCAGTTGAAACAGAACTCGTTGAACTGGCGGCAATAAACTTTTCTTCGAGTAAATTCCATACTTGCCAAAATTGTGTTAAATCAGCGTCGCTGGCTTCTATGCTAACTGGTGCTGAAAAAAAAGAAAAGATACTAGCCGCCTGTGTGTCTTTAGTGATTAAATTGTCGACCTGCATTCCTGACACAAAAGATCCGGAAGCTAATACTAACGCCAAGAGCACTCCCAAAAAATTACCCTTCTTAAACGTGGTCACCTTACTCTGTTCCTCTATTGTTGATACATATTCATCTTGCATGGGTACTATTATCGCACAGACTGTAGCGATGGCAAAAAAATACTGTTACTTCATGTTTTGACCTGATTTTGCTACACTGTCATAATATGTTTACAGATTTATTTAAATCAAAGAGCACTCCACCAGTGCCAGCTGTGCAGCTGTTTAATACCGAATCAGGCAACAAACAGCTATTTACCCCACTTTCTCCAAAAGCAGTAACTTTGTACACCTGCGGCCCGACCGTGTACGACTACGCTCATGTTGGCAATCTCCGGGCTTTTGTGTTTGCAGATATTTTAAAGCGCACTCTACGTATTCATGGGTATGAAGTTAAGCATACTATCAATCTGACTGACTTCGGCCATCTCACTGACGATAGTGATGCAGGCGAAGACAAAATGATGAAAGGCCTCAAGCGTGAGGGCCTCCCGGTAACCTTAACGGCAATGCGTCAACTCTCCGATATCTATATTGATGCTTTTTATAATGACATGGACTCCCTCCGAGTCTTGCCTCCAACCACCTGGTCACGTGCCAGTGACTATATCGAAGCCCAGATCCGGCTCATCGAAACCCTCGACCAAAAGGGCTATACCTACGAGACGAGCGACGGTGTCTATTTTGATATTCAAAAATTCCCTAAGTATGGACGGCTCGGCAATGTTGATATCGAAAAACTCAAGAGCGGTGCCCGGGTCGAAGTAAATACCGAGAAGCGTCATCCAGCTGATTTTGCAGTATGGAAAAAAGGCCTCCTTGGTTGGGAAAGTCGATTTGGTAAAGGCTTCCCTGGCTGGCATATTGAGTGTTCCGCTATGGCCATGGCTACCCTCGGCAAAGAAATTGACATCCATACCGGAGGTATCGACCACATCAATACTCACCACAATGCCGAAATAGCGCAATGTGAATGCGCTACCGGTAAACAATTTGTCCACTACTGGCTTCACAGCGCCTTCCTTACCATCGATAACACCAAGATCAGTAAGTCACTAGGCAATTCTATTACGTTTCGCCATCTCGTTGATAGAGGATTTTCTGGTGACGAGTACCGCTATTGGCTACTTACCTCTCACTATCGCTCTACGATCAATTTTTCTTGGGAAGCCCTTACCGCCGCCAAACAAGCCCTCTTCCGTCTCAAACGTTTTGTCTATGAAGACTACAAACAACTCTCTGGTACACCAGATGCCACGTACTTTACTAAGTTCAAAGAAAGGCTCGCTGACGACCTTGATACACCTGGAGCTATCGCGCTTTTGTGGGAGCTTACCAAAGACGATACACTAGATAACAAAACTAAGTGCGCTACGATTCACGCCATGGACAGTGTCCTCGAAATTGGTCTTAGTGACGACATCGAAACCGGCACAAAAACACTCGGCATCCTAACCAGTGACGACATCCCGGCGGAAATACAAGCTCTGGTAGATCAACGTGAAGCCGCCCGTATTGCCCACAACTGGCTCGAGGCCGACAATCTCCGTACCGCCCTCAACCTCAAAGGCTACACCGTCGAAGACACCCCCCACGGCCCAAAGATTAGTAAGGTGTAGGTACCCCGAAGAAAGTCTTCGAACTTAAGGTGATTTTGAAGCAGGTTCGATCTCCTTCAAACATCAAAAAGCATTCGTTATATAACCCGGGTATCTTTCCCGCAGTTTTATTCTTTCGGCACTGTTGAGACTACCAAGATCAAGATAACCACCTATAGACTTTGGTAGAGTAAGACCTTCAGCGCTGATGAGTCTGCGAAGATTAAGATCATCACCTATAGACTCTGGTAAGGTAAGACCTTCAGCGCTGGTGAGACTACCAAGATTAAGATCATCACCAACGGTCTCTGGTAAGCTGAGACCTTCAGCGCTGGTGAGACTTTGTAGATTAAGACTGCCACCTATAGACTCTGGCAAGGTAAGACCTTCGGCGCTGGTGAGACTTTGTAGATTAAGACTGCCACCTATAGACTCTGGCAAGGTAAGACCTTCGGCGCTGGTGAGACTGCTTAGATAAAGATTCCGTCCAACATTCTCTGGCAAGGTAAGGCCTTCAGCGCTGGTGAGATTGCTTAGAATAAGATAACCACCTATAGACTTTGGTAGAGTAAGACCTTGAGCGCTGGTGAGACTGCGAAGATTAAGACTACCACCTATAGACTCTGGCAAGGTAAGACCTTCGGCGCTGGTGAGATTGCTTAGATTAAGAACGCCACCAACCGTCTGTGGCAGAGTAAGACCTTCGGCGCTGGTGAGACTGGTAAGATTAAGATCCCCGCCAACCGTCTGTGGCAGAGTAAGACCTTCGGCGCTGGTGAGACTGGTAAGATTAAGATCCCCGCCAATGCTCTTAGGTAGAGTAAGACCTTCAGCGCTGGTGAGACTGTCTAGATTAAGATGACCACCAACCGTCTGTGGCAGAGTAAGGCCTTCAGCGCTGGTGAGACTGTTTAGATTAAGATAACCATAGTGATACTTACTATTTCCAGCAAGAGCTTCGTCTATTGTAGTACTGATTTCCGTCTCTTCATATCCTAATGTAAAAGCCAAATCACTTTTGATATTTCTAGTTGAAAGAATTTCTTCTATTCGCGGGTCTTCCTCATATCCAAATCCTTCTATCTTTTCATCTATCTGATACAAGAAACGTAAATCCTCTTTTGTTAGTTCTTGGTTTTGTTGGCTTCTATCCTCAATCTCCGTCACTCGCTTCATATCAGCACTTTTTTTGCTGTACTGCTCACCATCAGGAAATTCTGTCATCTTGTTTTTGACTACGTCGCTAATGTACGGGTCAAGATTTTGATCAACAGCAATACCACGCACTTCAGCTATCTTATCTTCTTCCATCCTGATAGCTACCCGCGGAATATTGGGGGTTCCGTCACTATCAAGAGAATAGTAGACATGGAAGTCACCGCCTTGGAGTTGAGTACGAGCTGTCTCTATATTAGCGGTACACCATTCAAGAGGATGACCATCAAGAGAAGACACAAGAGTATCTGGCTCTGAACCTTTTTCATACCTTACCCACTCACCACGAGTTTCCTTGAGACCTTCAGTGGAATACTCTGGTAATTCAATTAAAAATTGGGTATAGAGTTTAGAGAAGTTTTCCAAGTTAACCAAATCCTTGAATTCATCAGGGTTTAACTTAGTACTGACATTTTCTATTGGTAGTCGTTCATTCTTTTGTTTAGCATTTTCTTTAGCTTTAGCTTCAATAACACCAATAGACATAGCGAGCGCTCTTGCGTTTAGTGGTGGGAAGGGAGAGGTGGTAGAAGCGTCTCTTTTCTTGAAAGTAGCAACTTCCCTCCCGTCTTCATTCTCACTCTTTTCAAACTTACCCATGCCAACCATGGAAGTAAAAGCCCAGTACTTTGTCCACATGGGGTAATTTGCATCAGATGAGGTCAGGTAATCTACCCATTTATCTAGGCTGTGTTCTTGATCACTGATGATCTGTTTGGTTTTTTCTTGTTTAAATTCATCAGTGATTTCAACTTCACCATGTCCTTGATTCCGAGCAATCCGTTGCTCTAGCAGAAAAGCCGATTCAGGAACGTCTGAGGCGATGATATTTCCTGATTCATCGTATTCGGCTTTCAGACAATACTGTTTATGATAAGAAGCTTTGATTCTTTCTAGTACTCTTGGATCATCATTATGACCGGTATGTGTTCTCTCAAGCAGATTGAGCCAATCTTCTATTTTAGGAGCTGGTTTTTGGGAAGTTTCTTCTCCTTGTCGTTTTAATCTTTCTTGTTCATGAAGAACATTTTCAGACATGTGTAACTTGGAGTTTTTTTGGTGAAGAAATTTGAAACCTTCCATATTAATGGGTATTTATGATTATATGCTTAGTATACCTGAGACGGTCGGGAGGGTAAAATATAAACCCCTCTGGACTTTATTTCTGACGTAGTCAATTGCAAAACTAAGAATTTGTTGCTTATCTTCATAGATAATCTTTATGATTTTGTTATAGCACTGCAACATTTTTCTTCAAAACCAATCCACAACCCTGTGTAAAAGCAGTCAAGCAGCTATCCGTGGTACAATCTACGAACTATGGCAGAAACACGCTCTACTTCCCGCGCACTACGCACCCCACCACACAACGTTGATGCTGAACGGGCTTTGCTCGGTGCGATTATTTTGAAGCCTGACGTAATGCACGACGTATCAGTAACGGTCTATCCAGAGAGTTTTTACGCGGACAAGCACCGCGCTATTTATGAAGGCGTTGCTTCTATCTTTGCCAAAGGTGACCCAATTGACGTAGTCTCACTGGTCACAAAACTCAAGGCCAACGGCACGCTAGATAGAGTAGGTGGAGCCAGTTACATCACTGAACTCATCGAGACTACCCCTGCCGCCGGTAACGCCCACTACTATGCTGAGCTCGTCCAAGGAAAAGCCGCTTTACGTAACCTCATCTATGCTGCAGATGATATTGCCGAGATTGGCTACTCCGATCCAGAAAGTGTCGACGAAGCTCTCGACCAAGCCGAGAAAAAAATCTTCCACGCCACTCAATCTCCGACCGCCCAGAAGTTTAAGACAATAGGTACTTCCCTTACCGAAGCATGGGAACGTTTCGAGTACCTCAGTGCCAACCAAGACGAACGTCGTGGTGTCCCCTCTGGCTTTACTGCACTCGATAACTTGCTGGCCGGCTTCCAAAAATCTGACCTCATCATCTTGGCTGCCCGACCTTCTATGGGTAAGACAACCTTTGCCCTTGATGTTGCTCGTAACGCTGCACTTAAGTTTGGTGCGTCTGTTGGTATCTTCTCGCTCGAAATGTCCGACCAGCAGCTTGTCGACCGTATGCTTGCCGCCGAAGCGGGCGTCGACTCTTGGAAGCTCCGTACCGGAAAGCTAAGTAATGACCAAGAATTTGAAGCAGTCCAACAAGCCATGGCCAAGCTTTCCGATGCCCAGATTCACATTGATGACCAGGCTGGAAACAATATCTTAAAAATGCGCTCAGCGGCCCGCCGCCTCAAAAACGAGCACGGTCTTGATCTTCTCATAGTCGACTACCTCCAGCTCATGTCCCCTACTGCTACCAAAGCCAGTGATTCTATGGTGCAACAAGTAACTGAAATCTCTCGTTCACTCAAGATTCTAGCGCGCGACCTTGAGGTACCAGTCATCGCTCTCTCACAGCTCTCGCGTGCAGTGGAGCAACGTGGTGGCAAGCCTCGTCTCTCTGACCTTCGTGACTCTGGTTCGATTGAACAGGACGCTGACGTCGTGATGTTCATTCACCGTGAAGACAAAATCAACAAAGAGTCTGATCGACCTAATATTGCTGAAATTATGGTCGAGAAGCACCGCAACGGACCGGTTGGTTCTTGTGAACTCTACTTTGACGGTAAGCATGTCCGCTTCCTTAATCTCGACACCCAGCACCATAGTGCCTCTGGCGGTGGTGGTCATGATGACTTTTAATGCCAGCACCACTCAGTCTGAACACTCCTCTCAGCATTTTGACTCTCACTTTTTCTGTTCCAAAAGCAACGAATTCAAATAGTATCTATGTCCCCACTCGATAAACTCATAACTTATTTTGAAAAATTTCCCGGTACCGGCGGCCGACAAGCTAAACGGTTTGCTTTTCATGTTCTCTCTCTAAAAAAAGAACAAGTGGAAGAACTTGCAGCCCTGATTACCTCTCTTCCTCAATCCGTGAGCGAATGTGCTGATTGTCACCGTTTTTTCTCTTGGCAGAAAAACTCAACTGACGGCCTCTGTCCACTTTGTGCCAACCCATCTCGTGACTACAGCAAATTACTGGTGGTAGCACGCGATACGGACATTCAAGCCATTGAACGAAGTGGTGTCTATGATGGTCTCTATTTTGTACTTGGTGGCACCATTCCGCTCCTGAACAGCGTAGAAGCTGGCACCAGACTACGCACGGGTGCATTTAGAGCTTTGATAGCTAAACGTCTTGAAGCCGGTCTTAGTGAAGTAATTCTTGCCTTTGCAGTCAATCCTGATGGTGAAAACACTGGTCGCTTTACCGAAGGACTACTCCGTGAGATTCCTGGTACTGCCTCCCTCAAAATATCCGAACTCGGTCGCGGTCTTTCTACTGGCAGCGAACTTGAGTATGCTGATGGTGAGACCATCAAAAGCGCTCTCCGTAATCGTTCGTAACAATAAATCAAATCCTGTTATTTCCAAACTGGGAATAACCGGATTAAAAAACTAAACTCCTTCGTAAGGAGATTAAATTCTTGTATTGCAAGAAATATTTATTATGGTATAGTTTTTTTGGTAGCAAACATTTATATGGAGAAGTAAAATGGACGCAGAAAAGTTTAGTCACTACAAAACTTGTATTAAACGGATTGATGATGAACATTTTTGTATTATTGAGTTAATTGAAAAAATAGCAAAGTGCTCGAAAAATAATGACGTTGTATCAGGAAAAAGATATATTAAGGAACTTCTTGATTTAAAAAATATACATTTTTTTGAAGAAGAACGAATGATGGAAGAGGTAAACTTTCCCTACATTAAATATCACAAATCTGAACACCGTGGAATTATATCTACTTTACAACAAATAGATATAGATTTTGGTATAAAAACTATTAATTTTGACGATAAACTTACGATGATGATGTTGAATCACATCGATAATTACGACAGTCAATATGTGCCATATTATAATTCGTGGCTTGCGTCACAAAAGTGAATCGCCCTACAGAAGCTCTTAGTCCAATAACTGAGAGCTATGTATACTAAACCCCGCAACTTTGTTGCGGGGTTTTATTTTTGAATCAATTAGACAAAGTAAATCTTTCGTTTTCCTAGGTACACTTTTAATATATCACAATGTAAAAGAAACACCTCATTACCGAGGTGTTTCTTTTGAATCTATATAGCATCAATCTTGATTTGGGCGTAGTGTTGGCGGTGACCAAGACGTCGGTCGCGGTTACTCTTAGCCTTGTAGCGAACGATTGTAAGCTTCGGACCTTTTTCTTCGCCGAGGTATGTTGCCTTTACCTTTGTACCAGTGTTTGGAGTACCAACCTTAGCTGTCTTTCCGTCATCAGTCATGAGGACAGTATCGAATTCAATAACGTCACCCTCCTTATGCTCACCCATAAGCTCAACGAGAATAGTATCGCCAACTGAGACGATGTATTGCTTGCCGCCAGTTGCGATAACTGCGAAGGCTTCTTTAGCTGTTTTTGTTGCCATAGTGCGGGCTATAGTACTGTAAAACCTTAAAAATTGCAACTTTCCGAGCCAGAATATTAAAACCGCCCTTGGGAGGGGCGGTTTTGTGGCAAAGGAAGTACGTCGTAAAACTTACTTCATTATAAGAGTCTAATCAGCTAGAAACTGTACATCGCCACCACAGCGACAGTTGAGAGCTGAAAAGTGACGACACAGAACAGAAGAAACGACTTTACATTCCTAGAAAATTCGATATGCATCAAAAGCAACCAAATAGTCATACTGCCAGATCCGTACATTGCTAACACATTGAAAACCAAAATATTAGCTGCAAGGAGTTGGTGAAGATCGTTTCCCGCAAAATACAGGTCAACCAGGTTGTAAATAAAGTACCCTAACACCAATATTGGTATGTATAGGAGTAAGATTTTTAGAGCAAGATGGAACCGTTTGTCATCATTGTCTTTGTCTGTGTTGCTGTACGAAGAAGAACTGGTAGATAGTCTCATGGAATACTCCTCAATTTGACACCAGCGAATTGCAGTGTTCAACGCATATTGAAACACTAATTACTCAATACGTCAATACGTACAATTTGATATACTTCATCTCTTTTCTGGACACTATTTAAAGCTAGTATTTAAGATATTAAACACTAGTTGGCCCAACCCCCTAAAATGAGACGACTCTCATAGAGACTTTTGGTACTATAACCACATGAAAGAAAAGCGTAAGTTCTCGAGCGAATTAAAAGCTCAAATCGTACTGTCAGTTATTAAGAACGAACTAACTGCTCTTGAAGCGGCCAAAAAGCACGAAATCGCCACCAGTCTCGTATACAAGTGGCGGGATGAGTTCTTAGTCAAAGCTTCCACGGTCTTTGACACAAACAAAGCCGAAGCCGAGAAAGACAAAAAGGTGAAACACTACGAGTACGTCATAACCAAGTTGACCACTCAAAACGATTTTTTAGAAAAAGTCTTGGCGGTCACGAAGTGAGTACCGCCAAGAGTAGAGAAGACGTCGCTTCCTATCTGAAAGATCATCCGGGAGTGACTCTCAATTGGCTGCTCTTAGCCAGTGGTCTATCTAAAAATGGCTGGTACCACAAACCACAGGAGAAGACCAAACCACTAGCAGACAAGCAGAAAATTGAAGCGGTCCTTATCGAGTCGCCATACTACGGATACAAGCGAGTCACTAAACAATTGCAACGGAGTGGTATCAGTATCAACCATAAACGAGTGTGCAAGATCATGGGTGAATACCACCTGCTGCAGGTACGGAAGTCAAAGAAAGTACCAAGAACCACTAACAGTCGGCATAACTTTCTGGTGTATGCCAATGAGGTGAAATATCTAGGCTTAGTGGTACCAAGTTGGGTTTGGGTGTCCGATGTCACTTACGTCTGGGTCGGTAATACGTGGGCGTATCTCGCCCTTATCATGGATCAAGGAAGTCGGCAGATTGTGGGGTGGGCGATGGGTCAGTCACTGCATCGTAGTCTCTGTATTGCGGCACTGACGATGGCTCTCTTGAACCATAGGGCTCCCCGCTTTCACCACAGTGACCGCGGAGTACAGTACTGCAGTTTATGACTACATCAACATCTTAAAAAAGCATCACATCACCCCTTCGATGGCCGAGGTTGGACTGTCAGTTGATAACCCCTATGCGGAGAGCCTCAATCGTTCGATCAAGGTAGAGGAAGTGTACTTGCATGCCTATGAGTCGTTTGCTGAAGCAAAAAATTCTATCCAAAAGTATATCGAGGTGTATAATACAAAACGACTTCACTCTTCGCTGGGGTACCTACCACCAGTGGAGTACGAGGCCAATTATCAATTAGAGAATATCTCAAAAGTTGATATGTTGGTCGTCTCAAAATAGGGGGTCGGACCATTTTTTTCATATGTGTTAATTATATTTTGAATTATATCATATCTCAAAATACAACTTACTCCGTCATCTGTCACTAAGAGGACCCTGAATTTGCACGCTAATTGCACAGGCTAAAGGAGCCTGCATACTCAGTCTATATGGCAAAAATGAGTACAGTCTCGATTTATTTTGTTTTTTAGTGGCCATATTCATATAACAACCACGGTAACCTATATATGGGCTATACAGTCACTTCTTGGTAACAGTTTCAATGGGCTATAAAGATTTATCTAATGTGGTTATATGATAATATAACGTCACAATATGGCATTTGAAGGGTTTAAAAATTTTATTCATGAAAGGGAAGCAAGAATCCGTACGCCTGAATTTCAGGCTGCGATTGATATAGAAAAACAGGAATTTCAAGAGCAGTTAAGTGACACAAAAGACTCCTGTGTTAATTTTTTGTACAACGGAGTTGTTAAGAAGGTTTTGTGGGGAACAGTGAAGGAGGAAGCTAAGTCTCTATTTTCAAGTAAGTATAGTATGGCTGATTCACTTACGAGTACAACAGGAAAGGTGGCAGATGCAAGTTGGGCTGGTGTAAAGGCTGTCGGAAATATTTTAAATGCAACAGGGAAGGCTACTAAAATAGGTGCGAGGTATTTGCTTGGTAAGTAATAGTTTTTTTGAATATGTTAAATACTGTAGAAGAAATTGAGCAAGAGATAGTAAGGCTTCTTTTGGAAAATGAAGATGAGCTGCTTTTGGCGCATGAGCGTATTGATTTTATTGTTAAGCTAGCAGAGGTTATGTTAGAGGATTATGAGCTACAGCTCGACGAATATTATACTGGACGTGATGAGGAAGAGTATCGTGAAGAATACTTAGCTGCTTATCGTAAAGCTAAACAAAATATCCTTGAAAGCACTCAGGTTTTATTACAAAAGGAAGCCGAAGGAGCTTTGTCTAAAGTCTAGTATTGTCACGAAAATCGTGACTGCCACCATTTCTCCACAAATACCTCCGGAGAGAATGGTGTCAGGTACCATTTATCAAGAAAAGGTACCTGCCACCATTTACCATCATAAACCCAATACGTCCATTTCCATTATTCTTTGTAGATATATTAAACCTATGCTGTTTGTGAACCTATTGTCTGGCTTTCAGAACTTTACAAGGATAGAGAATACATACAATCAAATATTAAAATGTTATCGATCTTTTTTAGGTTATTGAAGAGTCTCACGTGAAGCTGGGCTTCGTCGTGAGGCATTGGTTCTCGTCAGGTGGTCTGTACCCGACTAGCACCTGTCCATCCGCCCCTTACACAGGGTTACCCTGAGTAGATAAATCCAATATTCAACGTTCCCCTGCAGACCTTTCCCAAGAGGAAAGGTCTGCAGGTCATGAAATTTTGTATCTGTGAGCTATTGGATGACTTCTCTGTACTACGGTGTAAAGAATTCTTCAACCCGAATTACTTCATTGTTTGCGTTAAGCGTCACTGTTCGATGATATTCATAATATGCGTTTGGATCATACTTACTTGCATCAGAAGGGAAGCGTGTTTTTAGAAATTCAATAGTTTGCGGCTCACCAGTCCAAGTCATAAATGTAACATCTGGCGCAAGTTTCAATGTTCTAAGGTTTTGAGTTGTATTGCGAAAGTACATTTTAATTTCACTGAGACATTGCTCTCTTTTTGCCTCTGTACAGTAACTGTCTGTAATTGCGGTATCTACTGCCTCCTCACCGTTTAGTACCGTTATGTAATCGAGAGTAATTTCTGATTCGGTAAGTGCAGCAATATTTGCGGTTACTATGGTTGGGGCTGTCTTTGCCGTAGGCGCTTTTTGTTCATCTGTATCACTTGATGGTTGAGCTATAGGGAGTACTTGTTCAGCAGGATTTTGCACTTGCTCTTCTGGCGTTGTCACCACAGTCTCTGTTTGGGGCGCATACTGCATACCAACCCAAAATCCTACAAATGGCAGAATGATAAACAAAACAGCGGCTAAAACTTTTGATAAAGTTGTCACTTCAAACAAAACATTCTTTTTTGGCACAGCTACTTCATCTACTATTGGTGTATTATCCATATTGCTAAATTATACAATATAGAGTTCTGAACACTCATTGGGGTGCCCTGAAATACGTTGATAAACATAGCTTCTTATTTTGTGAGCCTAATCGTGATGGAACCAAACGAATGCATTGCCCTGTAAGGCTTTCGTAACTATTCCTTTAAAATCCTCATCGATGCTTCTCGAGAGGAGAAAAGTGACAAAAGTGACACTTTTTGCAGTTATTAAAGTTGCATATGAATGTAACTTTTAGGTATAAAAAACTCGGCACCTGGTGGGGTGCCGAGCAAGGAGCTGGATGGAGCGGTCTTGAATCAGAACGCTTTTTTCACAACCTTGAGTTGGAAGACGTAGACGCCGAGCGCCTCCTTCTCCCGTGGGTAGATGCCCTGCAAGACGCCGAGCGCACCTGCGGGGTTGTCGGGAACAATGTGTCCCGCCTTTTCCTTCGCCAACATGTCAGCGAAGGTCTTGTAGACACGAACTTCAGTCACCTCGACGATACCATGGTGCGGGTTGCATTCCAGACGGATCTGCTCGCCGACCTTGATGGTCTTGATGTTGCTATAGCCGACACGAACCTCGAGAGGTTTTGTGCCTGCCATGATTGCATTGAAATACTGACGTTTGACGCGCATCATTCTCATAACTGTATCCTCCATTACCAGACCCCACTGTTGGGTGACAACATCACGTTTGTACGCGTCGGGCATCATCGCCTCGATACGCCATCCGTTATGCTGAAACGTTTCCACTTCGACACACGTGGGGACGGTGTGAGTGTAGAGTTTGTGTCCGTATTCCCGAAGCAAGCTTGGGAGTTCGGATACCAATGCCGAGAACGCTTGAATGTCTTCAGCGAGTAACGGCATCAGTTTGACTGGCTCGCCCTTTTTCGGAGTAGCAGCTGCCACCCCGAGCACGGTCCCGTCAGGAGCTTTCGCAACCCAGATGAGTTTGTATTTCTCATTGGGGTCACGAGTACCCTTACGGGAATAGCCATCGAACAAAGCGGTGACCCACCGTTCATCAACCCCATCAAAAAACGGCGAGAGCCGATTGATAACGAGGTCACGAACTTGGGGTTCGTCTTCCGCCGTAAGCGGAAGAACGGAGATGATCCTTTCAGGGGGATATACGCCGTCGTGTTCGATGATCTTGTAGAGCATCACTTTATCAATGTCGGCTCGATAGTGACGGCTGGCTGTGCCTGCCTTCACGTAACCTTGAGAAAGGAAGTAACTCAGTGCCAGAGTGTTCTTGACCGAAACGGTGCAATAGACCTGCCTGACACGGTGCTCTTTGGCGTAGGTATACAGCTTTTCGAGAAGCATGCGACTAACGCCTTTTCCGCGCGTATCTTGACGGACAATCAAAGGACTGATTTTCACGGTCCCTTGGTATTTCGCCACGAAATTGAGGATGCCGAGAATTTCGCCGTCTTCGACAGCGACATACATCAGCTGCGCTGCTGAGAAGTGCCCTTTGAGGTCTTTTGTACCTCTTGAAGCAGTTTCAACAATGCGCTTTGCGTGTGCCCGATGGTCGCCACCATAGTACGGATCCAATGCGTGATGCATCATCTCCGCCACTACGGGCAAGTCATCTGGCGTGACCCACCTTACCTGTATCATAAAGAACTCCTTTGTTGATTGTTGCGGGGAACAGAGTATTCCTTAAGCAACAAAAGGTTGACGTACCCACGTTGGATACGCTCTGTACAATAATGGTATTTTGTGTTTTAGTCAACCAACTCGAGACGAACCCCTATTACTCCATATTTTTGCTCATCTTCATCAGAGTAAAATGACTTGATTTGAGTTAAGAGGAAATCTCTACTATCTTCACCAAAAAGTGATGGGTCGTGGTCAGCGAAAAGCTCTTTGAATGTTTGGTATCGTAAAAGTCCCTTTACGACCGTCGTCACAGTACTTTCTGGGTTCTCATTCTCACTAAACACTATCTGGTCGCCAATTGAAATCTGCTGCCGCTTTTCATCAAAAAGACGCGATTCTATAACTTTCTTACCTGACGCAATATTGTTGTATGGTTCCGTCGCTAATTTCATTTGGTGTTGCATATGAATGATTATTTAGATTTATTTATATCACAAATTAATATTATTTTCCTTATCGCAGATGATTGAGTTTGCTAAAGATTAAAGCGAGTATGTGACGTTTTCTTTAGTCTGCATAGCTATGCAGATTTTGTGGTTCTGTCATTAATTAATACATGACAGAAGTATTGGAAAGCGAATATAGATACTGCTTGTACGCTCGTAAGTCTACTGAGGGCGATGAAAAACAAGCTCTTTCGATTGATTCACAGATCAAGGAAATGACCCAAATTGCAGAACGTGAAAAGCTTAATGTGGTTGAGATTAGACGAGAGTCACATTCGGCTAAGGAGTCGAGTCAAAGACCTGTGTTTGAGGAGATTGTAAAAGACATTGATAATGGTTTCTTTAATGCCATTATCACTTGGGCTCCTGATAGACTTTCTCGAAACGCAGGAGACCTGGGGAAGCTTGTAGACCGAATGGATCAAAAGAAGCTCATCACGATTAAGACGTTCGGGCAGAATTTCACTAATTCACCGAGTGATAAGTTTCTCCTTATGATTCTGTGTTCTCAAGCAAAACTTGAGAACGACAATAAAAGTATCAATGTTAAGAGAGGTCAGCGTACACGTTGCGAAATGGGCTTATGGCCAGCACAGCCACCAACAGGATACAGAAAGGTTGATGGGAGACTAGCTAAGTGCGAAGTTGAAATAGACCCAGCCCGAGCAGACACAATCAAACAGATTTTTGAAAAGATATCCTACGAAAAGTGGAGTGCTACAAAAGTACACGCATGGTTAAAATACGATTTAGATTTTAGGACACTTCGTGGCTACCATCTTAGTATCGGGAACGTTTTCAAAATTATTAACAACACCTTCTACTACGGAAAATTTGAATTCCCTAAAGGTGCAGGTATTTGGTATGAGGGCATACATACACCAATTATTACTAAGGAACTGTTTGATGAGACTAGAAATTCAATTAAGTCTCAGGTAATAAAATCACAAGGAAAAGAGTTCGCTTTCACTCGTATTATGAAGTGCGGGGCGTGT